>NZ_DAWDUX010000029.1:4316-30473 GCF_052346665.1 Collinsella sp. | reverse complement strand
GAGTGCATTCGCTACGAGGCCGCCGGCGACCTGTTCTGTGTGTGCCTTCAGCACGAGATCGATCACCTGCACGGCAAGACGATGTTCGAGCGCCTGCTCCCCAAGCAGCGCATGCATGCTATGAAGCAGTATCAAGAGGCGCTTGCTCGTGGCGCAAAGCCGGGCGAGACGGAGTAGCCATGCGCGTCGTCTTTATGGGTACGCCTGCCTTCGCCGTGCCTTCGCTTCGCAAGCTCGCCGCCGCCCACGATGTCGCCTTGGTGCTCACGCGTCCGGACGCCGTGCGCTCGCGCGGCAAGAAGCTCGAGCCGTCGCCGGTCAAGGAGGCCGCGCTCGGGCTTGGCTTGCCCGTGATGGAGGCCAATCGCATGACGCCCGAGGTGCTCGACGCCCTGCGCGCTGCCGAGGCCGACATTTTTTGTGTTGCCGCCTACGGCTGCATCCTGCCCGATGAGGTGCTCACCATGGCCCCTCACGGCTGCGTGAACGTTCACGCCTCGCTGCTTCCGCGTTGGCGCGGTGCGGCTCCCATCCAGCGTTCCATCCTGGAGGGTGATGCCGAGACCGGCGTGTCCATCATGCGTATCGGCCACGGCGTGGACACGGGCGCGTATTGCGCTCAGGCGAGCTGCCCGGTCCCGGGCAAGTCCGCTGATGAGTTGACGGCCGAGTTGGCCGAGCTCGGCGGCGAACTGCTGGTGAGCACGCTTCCCGCCATCGCGGACGGTTCGGCCGTCTGGACCGAGCAGGATGAGTCGCTCGTGACGCATGCCGCAAAGATCGTCAAGGCGGAGTTGCGCCTCGATCCCACTGTGAGTGCCCAGAGTAACGAGCGTCGTGTGCTGGCATCTTCCGATGCGGCACCCGCACGCTGCATCGTTGCCGGTAAGCCGGTGCGCATCATGCGTGCCGCCGTCGCGAGCCACGCACCCTGCCTGACAGGAGGTGTGTGTTTCATGAGCGATAAGCGCTTATCGCTCGCATGTGCCGACGACGTTCTCGAGGTCACCTCTATCAAGCCCGACGGCAAGCGCGAAATGGACGCTGCGTCTTTCTGCGCGGGCATACGAGAGGAGACCGCCGGGTGGGGCAAACTCGCCTAGGCGGTTTACGGGGTGTGTTAGGGGGGGCGTACCCCAATGGCGCGCGAAATTGACACAGTTGTGGACGTACCCCAATTGCACCATTGGGGTTGGAGATAAGGAGGAGAGATGGCACGGCTGTCACCGGCGCGACGCGTTGCGCTGACCGTATTGAGCGAAGCCGAGCGAACGGGTCGCTACGCCCGCGAGCTCCTGCCGCATGCCGCCGAGGCAGCCGCGCTCGATCCTCGTGACGCCGCGTTTGCCTTGCGTCTCGCTTTGGGAGCAACGGCCACCGCCGGATGTCTTGACGATGCTCTTGCCCCTCATATCACGAAACCAAAAGCGCTCGAGCCTTCTGTTCGCATGGCCCTACGCATCTCCGCCTTTGAGTCCCTGTATCTCAATACCGCGCCCGAGGTCGTGGTGAGTCAGGGCGTTGAGCTCGTTCGGAGCGTCTCGCGCGGAGCCGCCGGACTCGCCAACGCCGTGTTGAGGCGCGTGTGCGAGAACCGACTCTCTTTTCTGAGCGCCGAGGACGTTGCCGAGGATCATCGCGAGACGGTAGCCCGCGCGCGCCGTGCCGGACTGCCCGTGTGGCTCGTGCGCAGGATCGTGGACTCCCTGGGTGAAGCTGACGCGCAGGATGTGCTGAATACCCAACTTGAGCCGGCGCCCATATCCGTACACGTGAACCCGCTGCGCACCGATGCCGTGGCGGAAGCGCTTGAGGAGGACGGTGCCACCGCGTTGGGCCTTCCTGGTGCCATGCGCGTCGACCGTGTGGGAGCTCTCGTTCGTGCCGGCGCCTTTGACCGGGGTGATCTGGTGGCCTCTGACTACTACGCACAGCTGATCGCGGCTGTCGCCACCCGTGAGGGGACATGCTTGGAGATCGGTGCGGGGCGTGGCACCAAGACCTTCATGATGATGGCTCATGCCAAACGGCGTGACTTGGACCATGATCACCTCGCGCTCGACTTGTACGAGGGCAAATGCCAGGCGAACTCCCTGCGCGTGGATCGATCCGGCCTAGGCGAGATACGTTTTGTCGCCGGCGATGCGACCGATTTGGATGCCTGTTTGGCCGTGTTGGACAAAGAGTATCGCCATGCTGCTAGATTCGACACCGTGTTTGTCGACGCGCCGTGCTCGGGTACCGGCACCATGCGTCGCCATGGCGAGATTCCCTGGCGCCTCACGCCGCAGGAGTGTGATCGCGACCTGCCTAAGCTGCAGCTCGCCATACTCCGCGCCGCCGCAGACCGCGTGGCGCCCCACGGGGAGCTTATCTACGCCACTTGCTCGGTGCTGCGGGCCGAGAACATCGGGGTCGTGACCGCGTTTTTGGCCTCGCCGGAAGGGGAGGGCTTTGTACCCGTCTCGGTGTCCGACGCTCTGCGCGACGCGGGAAGTGCGTACGCAGCGGCAGCGCACGATCTCGCCGTATGCGAAAATGCTGACGGGCTATTCCAGAGCCATCCCACTCGCGATGGATTCGATGGCCACTTCTGTGCGCGCTTTGTCCGGAAGTAGCCCTGGCAACCTCAATTACGTATCTGTACTTAATTGAGGTCAACTTTCGCGTCTTGTCTTACGCGTGCGGGCAATTCTCGCAGGCGCAGCCGGAGGAGCTGGGCTCTGGCGCGCTCGTGGCCGGAGTTGCCGACCCGCCGTTGCGTTGGTCGGTGTTGTAGAAGCCCGACCCTTCGAACTTGATGCCGCTTGCGCTGAAGACCTTGTCGGCCATGCCGCCGCATGCGGGACAGGCGACCGCGGGATGTTCGGTCATGCCGTGCTCAACCTCGAATACATTGCCACATGCGCTGCAGCGATAGTCGTAACGTGCCATTATTCTCACCCAAATCTCTCAAAGGCGCCCGCCGGTCTAAGCCTGGCGGGCGCAAAACGTGTACGCGGGATACTTTACCCCATCATGCCCACGATGTCCGAGTCTGCAGTTCAAGACATCCATAAATCGCACGCGCACGATATGCCAAAGGAGGGTCGAGGCGCATACCAGCGGTGTGAAGAGCGTGCCGAGGGCGGGCTCTAGATACCCCCCCCTGGCCAAATGCGCATCCGAAGCGGCGCGGCGCAGGATCACCCGGCAAAGCGCCCCGTCTCGTTCATGACGATGGCCATGGGTTGCTCGTTTTCTACGAGGTCCGCCTCATCTGCCTGCCAGCTCCAGTTGCCCTCGGCGGTGCCGGGTACGTTCATGCGAGCCTCGTCGCCCAACCGCAGCACGTCCTGGATCTGCATCATAACCACGTCGGCATTGCTGCCGAGCGCTTGGTTCAAGATCTCGGTGGCGATGTAGCGCGAACCCTCCACGCTTCCGTCCGAGCAGAACGAGCGTCGGCAGAAGCCCACGAGGGTCGAAGTGTCATGCGTGGAGATGTAGAGCACCTTCTCCTTGTGCGGGTGAATACCCTGGCGCACGTCGTAGTCGGCGAACTCGAGCACGTCCATGCCGGGGAAGCCCGTGCTTGCCAGAAGGCCGCGCACGCCGGGTGTGAGGATGCCCAAATCCTCGGCAATGAGCGGCAATGGCCCCATTTCCTCGTAAGCGCGCTCGAACAGGTCGATGCCGGGACCGGGCATCCACTGGCCGTCCGCGCCGGTACCGCCGGCGGGGATGCCGAAGTAATTGTGGAAGCCAACGAAGTGGTCCAGACGCACGCGGTCATACAGCTTGAAGCTGCGACGCAGGCGCGCGAGCCACCATACGTAGCCGTCGGCCTTCATGGCGTCCCAGCGGTAGGTGGGGTTGCCCCACACTTGTCCGGTGGCGGAGAAGCGGTCGGGTGGGACGCCGGCGATCTCGTAGGGCATCCCGTCCTTGCCTAGACTGAACATATCGGGTTCGCTCCAGGCGTCGGCTGAGTCGTCAGCCACGTACATGGGGATATCGCCGATGATCTGGATGCCGTGCTCGTTGGCATACGTGCGCATCTCGGCCCACTCGCGCTCAAATCGGAATTGGGCGAAGGCGTGGAAGCGAGCGCGATCGGAGAAGCGCTGATCGGCGAAGATGGAAACGTTGTAGCGCCTCAGCTCGGCCGGCCATGTATGCCAGGAGGTGCCGCCCAGCGCATCTTTGACGGCCATGAAGGCGCAGTACGGATCGAGCCAGCTCTCGTTCTCCAAGGCGAAGTCAAAGAACTCCCTGCTCGTGAATCCGCCTTGAGATTTGAACTGCTTGTAGGCATGAGCGAGCTCGACGGCGGACTCCTCCAGCAGGTTCGCGTTGCCCGCGAAGGCCGAGGGGCCGGCGTAGGGCGAACCGAAGGCGTCGGTGGGGTTTACCGGCAGGACCTGCCAATAGCGCATGCCCATGGTCGAGAGGTGGTCGATGAAGCGCCGCGCGGGGGCACCCAGCGTGCCGGAACGTCCGCCCGTGTTGGGAATCGAGGTGATGTGCGCCACCACGCCTGCGCCGCGGTCGAGCGGCTTTTGCAGGCGTTTCGTGCGGTGCGCATACACCAAGGAGCTGCCGAGCGGCCACAAGCGCACTTCGGCGCAGCCGTCTTGCCCGCGCTCGAGGTCCGCGCCCGAGATAAGGTCCACGGCGCCGTCGTTTTCCACCGGCACGCGCACCGAGCGCGTATTGGAAAGGCTATGGTTGATGAGTAGCGAGACCACCTGGCCGTCGGCACCGCGGCGTTTCACGCACAGCACGTCATCGTTGAAGGCGAAACTATCGAGCGTGCCGTCGATCAAAAACGGCAGTGCACGTCGCAGCATCGAAGTGTTGCGCACCATGGTGAGCATGTCGCGATCGCGCGCATCCTCGGGCGTGGGCAGCGTGCGGCGGTTGCCGGGGTCGGAGAGGCCCTCAAGGCCGTATTCGTCGCCGTAGTAGATGGAGGGGACGCCGGGAAACGTCATTTGCATGAGCGTGGCAAGCCAGAAACGCCCCTTGGCGAGGCCCATCGAGTTCTCGTCTAAGCGGAAGCGTCCGCGCTCCTCCTCGGGCAGTTGAGACTCGTCGGGGCCGCCACCCAGCACGGAGGCGATGCGCGGCTTGTCGTGGCTGCCGAGCAGGTTGAGGCAGCAGGAGAGCGCCTCAGGCGGGTAGTTCTCGCGGAGGGTCTCTAGGCGCTCGGCGCATTGATGCGCGGTCTCACCTCCCACAAGGAAGCCAAGGATGGCGTCGCGCAGTGGGTAGTTCATGGCCGAGTCGAGCTCATCGCCCAGCAAGTAGCGGCGCAACTCACTGTAGCTCACCTTGTTCGAGGCGTCCTCCCACACTTCGCCCAGCAGCAGGCCATCGGGGCACTCTTCGAGCAGTGCGCTCTTAATCTCTGCGATGAGTTCATCGGACAGTTCATCGGCAACGTCGAGGCGCCAGCCGCGCGCGCCGGCGCGCAGCCATGTGCGAATCACGCCGTCCTTGCCGAGCAAGAGATTGCGCACGTGTTCGGATTGCTCGTTGAGGGCGGGCATATTATCGATGCCCCACCATGAGTCGTATGTGCCATCCTCGTGCCAGCAGTAGGCGTCGCGCCAGGGCGAATCCTCGCTTTGCCACGCGCCCGTGCCGGGGTAGTTTCCAAAACGGTTGAAGTAGATGGAATCGTCGCCCGTGTGATTGAACACGCCATCGAGGATAAGCGAGATGCCCATGGCCGCAGCGTCTTCGGCAAGGCGGCGGAAGTCCTCCTTTGTGCCGAGCATCGGGTCGATGTTGAGGTAGTCGCCCGTGTCGTAGCGGTGGTTGCTCAGCGCCTCGAATATCGGGTTGAGGTAGATGGCAGTGATGCCCATGCCCTTAAGGCGCGGCAGGTCTTCCCTGATGCCTTCAAGGGAGCCGCCGTAAAAGTCCCAGCTGCGAATCGACTTGTCCTCATTGCGGTCATAGACGGGAGGTTCCTCCCAGCGTTCGACCAGATGCTTGCCAGGTCCTTTGCGCGGTTTGGCAACGACTGCCTGCGCGCGCTCGCGCCACTTGGCGTCGCGGCGGTAGCGATCGGGGAAGATCTGATATACCATGCCCCGTTCGTACCACGAGGGGCGGTGCTCGCGGTGCTTGTATACGGTGATTTGGAAGGACGGAACGTCATTGCGGTCGGTGTACATCACGCCTTGACCGCCCGTTGAACCATCGCGGGCGCCCACGCGCACCTGGGCGCCATCAGAGGTGGTGACGATGAAGCTGTACCAGATGAGGCACGGCTCATGGCAGGGAATATCGGCGACGAGCGTGTTGTTGTCGCCGAGAGTCATGGGGATGAGCGCTTCGCCTCGGCCATCGACCCAGGTGCGGACTTCACCCTTGAGGAAGCTCGCATCTGCCTCCTCGACGCTGAGGGAGATGTGGACGGTCGTACCGACGCAAACGGCACCGAAGGGAACGCGGTGCTCTGAGCGGCGGGAGTTGTGAATCAGCTTCATGAAGGTAACCGTTGGGGATTCGGGAATAATGCGCGTACATTATACAGGTAGGAGGGGTCGTCTGGAATTGCGAGCGGCGCGGTCGGCGTGTGCTGGGCGCAAGGCCAGGGGCATTGGACGGGGGGCGTTGTTGTGCCGGTGATGCCGCGAATGGGACGCGCGGCGAAGCAATAAATAGTGAGCCGGATGAAATCCGGCTCACTTGCTCGTGGAGTTGCAAGGGGGGCATTAAGGCTACTTCTTGCTCCCACGGCGCGTCGCCTTGGGAACGGTCTTCATGGTCGGCTGGGAGGCCGGTTTTGCCGTGGTGGCAGCTGCGGCGGGTTTGGTCGCAGCAGTGGTTGTTGCCGGCTTGGCGGTGGTTGCCTTAGTCACAGTGGCGGCTGCGGCGGACGTGGTAGTGGCAGGCTTGGCCGCAGGGGCTGCCGCAGCCGACTTGGCCGCCGTCTTGGTCGCAGTGACCTTTGGGGCCGCGGATGTGGTGGCGCTGGCCTTCGAGGTGGCAGGCTTTGCTGCTGCCGCCTTTGTCGAAGCGGTCTTGGGGGTTGCTGCCCTCGTCTTGGCAGTCTTGGCAGCTGTTGCTTTGGCGACAGGTGCCTTCGTTTCGGCCGTCTTGGTGTTTGCCGTCGTCTTTGCAGCGGTGGTCGCCTTGGCAGTCGGGGTCTTGGTCGCCGGTGCCTTTGCGGGGGTGGTCGTCTTGGCGGCGGCGCTCGCTTTGGCAGCAGCGGCCTTGGTCGTCGTGGTCTTCTTGGTCGCTGTGGACTTGGTCGCGGCGGTCTTGGACGCGGCCGGCTTAGCGGCGGCCTTGCGTGTGGTGGCCTTCTTCGCCGGAGCGGGTTTCTCGGCAGACTCCTTCTTCACTTCCGTCTTGGGTTCAGCATCGGTCTCGACGGCGGGGGAGAGCTCCTGCTTGGGCTTTTCGACAACTTCGGACTGTGGCTGCGGCATCGGGATCTCGGGATGCAGGTTGTGATAGAGGGCGATGTAGGCGTCGGCGGAGCGCTTCCAGCTAAAGTCCGCCTTCATGGCGTTTTCGACCAAGCCGTTGAAGGCATCACGGTTATCCCAGAACAGGCGGGCGGCGCGGAAGACGGCGTCAGCCATTTCGTCACCGTTGAAGTGGGTAAACGAGAAGCCGGTGCCCTCCCCGGTGTACTGGTTGTACGGGATGACCGTGTCTTTGAGGCCACCCGTCTCGCGTACGATGGGAAGCGTGCCGTAGCGCATGGCGATCATCTGCGATAAGCCACAGGGCTCGAACAGCGACGGCATGAGGAAGAGGTCGGCTCCGGCGTACATGCGCTGCGAGAGCGCGGGGTCGAATTGGATGCGCGCCGCCATAGTGCCGGGGTACTTGCCCTCAAAATAGCGCAGGGCGTTCTCGTACTCGGTGTCGCCGGTGCCCAGAACCGCGACCTGGACGCCGCCAGAGAGGATACGATCGAGAGCGTAGGTTACGAGGTCCATGCCCTTCTGGCGCGTGAGACGCGTGACCATGACCATGAGCGGACGGTCGTCGCGTACCTCAAGGCCGAGCTCCTGCTGTAGGCGTGCCTTGCACTCCGCCTTGCCGGCACGGTCCTGAACGGAGTAGTTCGCGGCGATGCGCGGATCGGTCGTGGGATCGAAGGCGGTGGTGTCGATGCCGTTGACAATGCCCTGCAGGATGGGGGCGCGGCGGCGCAGGATGCCGTCGAGGTGCTCGCCGAAATCAGGAGTCTTGATCTCCTCGGCGTAGGTGGGGGAGACCGTGGTGATGGCGTCGGTGTAGTTGAGCGCACCCTGCATGTAGTTGACTGCGTCCGGCCCGCAGGTGAGCTGGAAGGCGGCGGCGGGGATGTGTGCGAGGCCGAGGATGTCGTTCAGGACCTTGGCGCTGTACTGGCCCTGGAAAGCGATGTTGTGGATGGAGAAGACGGTCTTCACGTTCTGGTACAGGGGCAGCGCCTGGTAGAACTCGCGCAGGAACACGGGAGCCATGGCGGTATGCCAGTCATTGCAGTGCAGCACGTCGCAGGTGAAGTTGTCGAGTGTGTGCGGAAGGTATTGCAGCGCCTCGACGATCGCCTTGGAGAAGTAGGCAAAGCGCTCTCCGTCGTCAAAGAAGCCGTAGGGGTAGCCGCGGCTGAAATAGCGCTCGTTGTCGACGAACAAGTAGTCGACGCCCTCATGATTGAGGCGTTCGAGGCCACAGTACTCGTTGCGCCATCCCAAGGGCACGTAGAAATCGCACAGGTGCTCCATGCGGTCCTTGTATTCCTGGGCGATCGTGTCGTACCTGGGGACGAAGACGACGACGTCGGCGCCGGCGGCTTTGAGGGCATGGGGCAGGGAGCCCGCGACATCGCCCAGGCCGCCCGTCTTCACGAAGGGCGCCGCCTCGGCGCTGGCGAAGGCGATGTGCAGCTTGGATGGGGTGGTATCGGACATGGGGTAACCAATCTCCTTGATGTGTGCTAGCGCGGGGTCAAAGGCGCCCGTGCGGATACGCCGCCCGGGGGTGAATCCTCAAGGCGGCGTATCCATGGTAACGCTTCTGTGCGCTCAGCGCGTGTTGCGTGTTTTGCGGGGTTGTTAATTCTCGAGTGCGACCTTGGGAACTACGAGGACGTTGTCGGGAGTGCCGGTCATGACGGTACCCGCCTCGATGACGTTGTTCTTGTCCACGATCGCGTTCTCCACGCGGGCGCCGCGTTTGATGACGCAGCCCTGCATGATGATCGAGTTGGCCACGTAGGCACCACTCTCCACCACGACGTCACGGGAGAGGGTGGAGCCGCGCACGGTGCCGTCGATGCGGCAACCGGCGGAGATGAAGGAGTTCGTGGCGTTGGACCCGGAGCTGTACTTTGCCGGCGGGGTGTCGTGCGCCTTGGTCATGACCGGACGGCTGTGGGTGAACAGCTGGTGCATGACGTCAGGGTTGAGCATCTCCATGCTGCGACGGTAGTAGGTCTCCTCGTTGAACATGCCGACGGCGAGACCCTTGAACTCATAGGTGCACACGTCGATGCGACTGAAGTCCGGGCGGATGGCGTCGAACAGGTCGAGGTAGTCGAGCGTCTCATACTCCTCGCAGATCTGCAGGAGCAGATCGCGGTTGATGATGAAGCAGTCGAGGAACTCGTTCTCGCCGTAGGCGCAGCCAGAGCCGAGGTCGGTCACGCGGCCGTTGTCGTCGATATCGAGCTTCATGACATCGCCGATCTGGCGATCCGCCTTCTTATAGATCATGGTCACGCCCGAGCCGCTACGCTCATGAGCGTCGATGACATCGGAGAGATCCATGTTGAAGACGATGTTCGTGGCACTCATGACCACATAGGGCTCAGAGGCACGCTGGAACAGCATCTTGTTCGTGTTGATGTCGCGCAGAAGGAAGCGAATGCCCTTCTTTGCGGTGCCGTAGGCGCTGCCCTGCAGCAGGAACAAGCCGCCCTTCTTGCGATCGAGCTCCCACTCTCGACCGCTTCCAAGGTGGTCGACGAGGCTGCGGTAGTTGCCGGGCAGCACGACGCCCACGGTGCGGATGCCCGCGTTCATCATGTTGGAGAGCGGGAAGTCGATAAGACGATAGCGGCCCATGAACGGGACGGATGCGAGCGGGCGGCTCTCGAGCAGGGCGCTGTGCTGCTTGCTTGTATAGTTGGCAGTGATATAGCCGATGGCCTTACGGTTGATCATCGGATCATTCCCCCCTTCCGATGACGACGTCGTTTCCAACGACGGCGGTGTCCTTAGTCATGTCGACGCTTCCGAGCTTGACGCCCTCTTCCACGATGGCGTTCTCGCCCAAAATGGCACGCACCACATGTGCTCCGTCCTTCACGACGGCGCCGGGCAGCAGCACCGAGTCTTCGACGATGGCGCGCTCGCCAACGATGCAGTCGGTGGAAAGGATCGAGTGGCGCGCGGTGCCGTAGACGCGGCATCCGTTCGAAACGAGGCAGTCGTCCACGCGGCCGTCGGGGCCGATGAAGTGCGGCGGACGAGTGGAGTCGTTGTTCATGACCGGGAAGGTCTTGTCGAATAGGTCGAACTCGGGGTTCTCGCCCAGCAGGTCCATCGAGGTCTCGTGGAAGCTCGCGATCGTGCCGACGTCTTTCCAGAATCCGTGGAACTCATAGGTGTACAGGCGCTTGCCTTCGCCGAGCAGCTTCGGGATGATGTCGTTACCAAAGTCATGGCTGGAACGCTGGTCGACGGCGTCCTCCTCGAGGGCCTTTACCAGAACGTCCGTCGAGAAGATGTAGATGCCCATGGAGGCGAGGTTCGAGTCGGGCACCTCGGGCTTTTCAGTGAACTTCTCGATGCGCCCATCGTCCGGGTTGGCGGTGATGATGCCGAAGCGACTGGCCTCCTCCCACGGGACGGGCTTGACCGAGACGGTGAGGTCGGCGCCATGCTCGATATGGCTCTCGAGCATCTTGCGGTAGTCCATGCGATACAGGTGGTCGCCTGAGAGGATGAGCACGTACTTGGGGTCATGACCCTTGATGTAGTCGAGGTTCTGCGTGATCGCGTCTGCTGTTCCCGCGTACCACGCACCGCCGTCTTGGGTGGCGTAGGGGGGCAGAATCGAAACGCCCGCTCCATGTTCCGCCAGATCCCATGCGCGCCCGGAGCCCACATACTCATGCAGCTGATAGGGGCGATACTGCGTGAGGACGCCGACGGTGTCGATGCCAGAGTTGGCGCAGTTCGACAAAGAGAAGTCGATAATGCGGAACTTGCCACCGAAGCTGACGGCGGGCTTGGCAATCTTCGAGGTGAGCGCCATCAACCTGCTGCCCTGTCCTCCTGCGAGGAGCATCGCGATGCATTCTTTGCTTGCCATCAATTTCTCCCTTAAAGTCCGATGGGATGTATAGATGTCTAAGCGGGAAATCGGGACCGGTGGCAGCTTTCCCGTGCTCGCCGCCACCGTTGCATTCCTGGAATTCCGGCTGCGTTCCGGTGCGACCTACCTCCTTTACGCGTGCCAGATCTCGTCACGATACTCGCGAATGGTGCGATCGGACGAGAACCAGCCGGACATCGCAGTATTGTGCAGGGCTCTCCTGTTCCAATCCTGCGCATTGGGATACGTAGCGGTGAGGGCCTCCCAAGTATCCACGTAGGAGTGGAAATCCTTGAGGACCAGGTCGTAGTCGTTGTTGAGCATGACCTCGTGGTGGATACTCTCGAAGTTGCCGGAAAGGGCGGCAAAGGTGCCATCGGTGAGCTCCTCGATGATGCGTCCCAGTCGAGTGCGATCGGAATTCACGATATCCCAGGCGAAATACTGGCCATTCGCGCGAAGCTCGTCGACCTCGGGTGTGGTGAGTCCAAAGATCGCCTCGTTCTCTCGACCAGCGAGGTCGACGATCTCGATATTGGCGCCGTCCATGGTCCCGAGGGTGATGGCGCCGTTCATCATGAGCTTCATGTTCGAGGTGCCCGAGGCCTCCTTGCCCGCAGTGGAAATCTGCTCGGAGATCTCGGCGGCAGGGTAGATCAACTGAGCGTTGGATACACGGAAGTTGGGGATGAAGCAGACTTTCATGATGTCGTTGACGCGGGGATCGTTGTTCACCACGTTGGCGACCCCGTTGATGAGGCGGATGACCTCCTTGGCGAAGGTGTAGCTCGACGCCGCCTTACCGGAGAAGATGAAGGTGGTGGGTTGGATCTTGAAATTGGGATCCGCCAGACGGCGGTTATAGAGATCCATCACCTTCATGATGTTCAACAGCT
Organism: Collinsella sp.; assembly: GCF_052346665.1. Classification (NCBI taxonomy): domain Bacteria; kingdom Bacillati; phylum Actinomycetota; class Coriobacteriia; order Coriobacteriales; family Coriobacteriaceae; genus Collinsella; species Collinsella sp. The sequence goes on along the minus strand of NZ_DAWDUX010000029.1, from coordinate 18,255 downwards.
GGCGCTTGTATGCATGGAAGCGCTTGACCTGGACATCGAAGATGGTGTTCGGGTCAATGACGAGCCCGCACTCGCGTTTGACGTACTCCGCGAGACGAATCTTGTTCGCGCGCTTGGAGGCGCCGACGCGCTCGAGGAAGGAGGCATCACCTTCGAAGTCGGTGAGCTTTTCAAGTTCGGAGGCGTCATCGAGCCAGGCATCGCCGATCGCCTCGCTGACGAGTTTCGCGTAGGTGGGGTTTGCTTCGGCGAAGAAGCGGCGGTGGCAGATACCATTGGTCTTGTTGTTGAATATCGCGGGCTTGAGGGCGGCAAAATCCTTGAGCGTGCTCGCCTTGAGGATATCGGTGTGGATCTTCGCCACGCCGTTGACCGAGTGGCTGCAGATGACCGAAAGGTTGGCCATACGCACCTCTCCGTCCCACAGGACGGCGGTGGCACGCAGGCGCTCTGCGCTTTCAGGCTGAGACATGTCAAAACCTTCGCGCCAACGACGATTGATCTCATCGATGATCTGGTAGACGCGCGGCAGTAGAACGGAGAACGTGGAGATGGGCCACTTTTCAAGTGCCTCGGGAAGGATCGTGTGGTTGGTGTAGGACACCGTGCTGGTCACGATATCCCATGCCTCATCCCAGCTGAGGCCCTTTTCATCCATGAGGATGCGCATGAGTTCGGGGCCGCACATGGCGGGGTGCGTGTCGTTGGTGTGGATGGCGACGTAGCGGGGCAGTTCATCCCAAGCGTCACCATGCTCGCGCTCAAAGGTGTCGAGAAGCGTGCGGATACCAGCCGCGACAAACAGGTACTCCTGCTTGAGGCGAAGTAGGCGGCCGTGCTCACCGGCATCATTGGGGTACAAAATGGCGGAAATTGCCTCGGCGTTGGCGCGGTCGCGGTCGGCACCCGTGTAATCGCCGGCGTTGAAGGCTTCAAGATCGAAGTGCACGTCGATGGGCTCTGCGCTCCAGCAGCGCAGTTTGTTCACCGTCTTTCCGCCGTAGCCGGCGATCGGGATGTCGTAGGGGACGGCAAGGACGTCCTGGGTGTCCTCAACGGAATAGATCAGACGGTCACCTTCTTGACGAGAGACGACGTGCCCGCCAAAGCCGATGCGAACCGCCTTGTCCGGGCGCTTGACCTCCCATGGATAGCCCTTGGAGAGCCACTCATCGGCGACTTCCACCTGGCGTCCGTCAACGATCTCCTGCTTGAACAGGCCGTAGCGGTAGCGCATGCCGTTACCGTAGCCCGCGATGCCCTCGTGTGCCATGGAGTCGAGGAAGCAGGCGGCGAGACGGCCGAGGCCGCCGTTGCCGAGCGCCGGGTCGGGTTCCTGGTGCTCGATCTCATCGAGGTCGCCGCCCATGTCAGCGATCGCCTCGGCGACGAGGTCGCGGATGCCAAGGTTGAGCAGGTAGTTGTCGAGAAGGCGGCCGATGAGGAACTCGATCGAGAAATAATAGACGCGCTTCTTCCCCTCTATGCGATTGCGCTCGTCGGTCTGGGCGGCGATGACGCGCGAATCGCCTGCGATCATCTTGGCGAGAGCGGTGAACCGGTCGATATCGCTCGTGTCCTCAAATTCCTTGCCAGAAAGAGCGCGCACATGCTGGCGATACTGCTCGGCGAATTCTTCTTTGCTTTGGTAGATCTTATCCATGGTTTCCTTTCGGGTTCGGGTTGGGTACGGGTATCCATTCCGCGCAGTCGACCCGGCGCGTGGAAGGCTATTCGCGTAGGCTTCTAGTCGGGTTATTTGATGATCTTCGCACGCGATGACGCCGGCTTTTTAGTTCCGCGTGTTTGTTTCTTTGTACTTTTGGACGTAACCTTTAGTGGTTTGGGTGGTTTGTAGGAAGAGGTGCGGCGGCGTCGGTACACCAATCCGGCAAGGCCGGGGACGCCGATCTCAATCGACGTGTCGCGCATGTTCCAGGGCTCGGGCTTGGACGATGCCATCTCGATGACCGGGAATCCGGAACCGCCGTATGCGGGGTCGTCGGTGTTGAACACGAGCTCCCAATCGCCCTCGCGCGGGGTGCCGACGCGATACGTCTCATAGGAGGCAGGGTCGAAATTGATGAGCACGAGCAGGTCGTCGGCGGGTTTGTCACCGTGGCGGACGAAGCTCACGATGGATTGATCCGAGTTGTCAGCATCGATCCATTCGAAGCCCTGCTCACTGTAGGCGTTCTGCCATAGGCCACGCTGCGACGTGTACAGGTGGTTGAGAGCCTCGATAAAGCGCTGCTGAGCGCCGTGAGTAGCGTCGAAGTCCTTAGCGAGGAACCATTCGATGGCCTCGTAGTAGCGCCATTCGATTTGTTGGCCGATCTCGTTGCCCATGAAGTTGAGCTTGGCACCGGGATGGGTCATCTGATAGAAGGCAAGCGTACGCAGGCCCGCGAAGCGGCGCCAGTCGTCACCAGGCATGCGGCCTATCAACGAACATTTTCCGTTTACCACTTCGTCGTGGGAAAGGGGCAGTACGAAGTTCTCGGAGAAGGCGTACATGATGGAGAACGTGAGCAGGCTGTGGTTTCCCGGACGCCAAGGGAAGTCGCACTGCATGTAGTGAAGGGTATCGTTCATCCACCCCATATCCCATTTGAGGTGGAATCCCAATCCGCCGTCTTCGGCGGGGTACGTGACGAGGGGCCATGCGGTGGACTCTTCGGCGATCATCATGACATCGGGGAACTCGCGCCCCACCGCGCAATTCACCTGGCGGATGAACGCCGATGCATCGAGGTCCTCTTCGGTGCCGTACTTGTTGAACTTCTTATCTGCAGGGTTGTCGACGCCGAAGTTGAGGTAGAGCATGCTCGAGACGCCATCCATGCGGATGCCGTCGACATGGAACTGTTCGATCCAGAACAGGACGTTCGACACGAGGAAACTGCGCACCTCGGGGCGGCCGAAATCGAACTTGTGGGTTCCCCAATTAGGGTGGACCTCACGTTCAAAGAGCATGTGGCCGTTAAACGTCGCAAGACCTTCGGCGTTTGCGCAGAAACCGCCCGGTACCCAATCAAGAATGACACCGATGCCCGCCTTGTGGCAGGCGTCGACGAAGTGCATCAGCTGTTGTGGTGTGCCGTAGCGTGAGGTGGCGGCATAGTACCCGGTGGCTTGATAACCCCATGAGCCGTCAAAGGGGTGCTCCATGAGGGGCATGACCTCGATATGCGTGTAGCCCATCTTGGAGACGTACGCTACAAGCTCATCGGAGAGGTCGTCATACGTGTAATAGGTGCCTCGTTGAGCGGGGAACGGATCGCCGGGACCAGGCCAGGTGCCATCTTCGCGAGGCTCTCCCTGAGGTTCGTTTCCGTGGCGCTTCCAACTGCCCAGGTGCACCTCGTAGATGTTGAGGGGGCTCTTCATGATGTCGCGCTCCGAGCGGCGGCGCAGCCAAGTAGTGTCCTTCCAGGCGTAGCCGGAGATGTCCCAGAGCTTAGAAGCCGTTCCGGGGCAGGTTTCTGCAAGGAACCCGAAAGGGTCGGCCTTCCACAGGAGTTCGCCCTCGTCGGTCTCGATGGCATATTTGTAGAGGTCGCCGGGTTGGAGACCGGGAACGAAGGCCTTCCAGATGTCGCTGTTGTCGGCGCGGGTGAGTGGCGTTGAAAGGGGATCCCAGCCATTGAAATCGCCCACGAGATGCACGCTTGCGACCTGCGGTGCCCATACGCGGAACAGCCAGCCTTCCACGCCATCCTGGATATCCCTGTGCGCACCCATTTTCTCCCAAGCGCGTTGCCACGTACCGTTCGAGAAGAGAAAAATGTCGTCGCTCGTGAGCATGAGGGAGGGTCGGTCGTCCTTGGTGCGCGAGGGGCGTGCCTTGTTGGGGGCATTGGATTTGGTTTTCGAGGGTGTCGATGTTGCAGCCATCTGAACCTCTCCATCGTATATGCGGCGTTCTGCCGTGGACCAACGAAAACGTCTCGGGCTCTCGGCATACGCAAATCTGTAGGTGAGGACGCAGATGGCTCTGCGTTCGTCCACACACTACGGCGTATGTGGAACCATCGACATTCTTACCGTACCACTTGCTCATCATAAAGTGGACAAAAATACCGTCACTGGCGCGATTCGACCTCTGGATGAAACAGGTAAAATCTTCCTTGACAGACGCCGTAAGAGCGTTAAGGAAATGATGGGTTGCATAATATGCCGTTTTGTCGCCCTTTGGGCGCCGTCGGTGGGGGTGTTCAATGGGAGTACGGTTTGCGTCGAAGGTCATTGATGACTTGTTTCCGTACACGCTGATTGTTGGCGGTTCTCCGGAGGCAACAGGGGCTGAAATGCTGGCAAGTCTCGCGCAGTCATGCGCGCACGTCGTCGCCGTCGACCGTGGCCTCGATTCCCTCATCTCAGCTCATGTCCCCTGCGACCTGTTTTGCGGCGATGCCGACTCGGTGTCCTCGTTTGGACGAGATCAAGTACAGGCGGCTTTGTCAGGCGCGGAAAGCCTGGTTGGCGAAGTCGAACGGTATGACCCGTATAAGGACTATACCGACTTGTCCCTCGCCCTTCGCGCTGTGGAGTGTCGTTGGGGTTACGCCCCCATTCTCTGCACGTGCCTGTCTGGTGGCCGGACTGATCACGCGCTCGCGGCTCTTGGCTGTGTTGCCAGGTGGAAAGCGCCTATCGCTTGGATAGAAGACGCGTATTCCGCTCGCTTGCTCAAGGCGGGAGATTCTTGGGCTTTAGACGAATGCGAGGGCTCTACGTTTTCATTCGTGCCTCTGAGCCCCTCTGCGAGCGTCTCGGAAGAGGGGATGGAGTGGACACTGGACCATCGTCGTGTACAGCTCCTTGAGGATATTGGAATATCAAATGTTCTTCACGCAGGGGCTCGCATCATCTGCCACGAGGGCCTTATAGCCGCCTACCTCATCCGCTGACGTTGGATGACGTTTTTGGGTTGGTTTCGTCGACATCGACATAGGCAAAAGGGTCCCCGAGCAAGCTCGGAGACCCTTGGTTTGACGCTGTATGCGAAGGTGGTTGGGCTTTAGCCCTGGTAATCCACAACGTCGATCCAGCTCATGAGGAACTCGTCATTGACATCGGTGCGCTTGCGAGAGAGCTCGGCTGCGGCAACGATGGACATCCACTGGCGGACGACCTGCATGGGCACATCGGCGCGATCACAGTAGAGCTCGAGGTAGGCATCGGCCTGCTGCTTGTCGGTGAGCGCGAAGAGCAGGTAGGTCATAGCGGCATCGGCTGCAGGAGAGCCCTGGGTGGCATGGGCCCAGTCGCAGACATAGAGCTGACCGTCCTCAGCGACGATAACGTTGCTGGGGTTGAAGTCGCCGTGGCAGATCTGGAACTCCTTCTTCATGCCATCGAGACGCTCCATGAGGTTGTAGCGCGTGGTGGCGTTGATGTGGGGAAGGCCGTTGATCATGCGGGCGTACTTGTCGCGCTGGCGGTTGAGCAGCGGGGAGCGGTTGGCGTGGATCTCGACCTGAAGATCGACGAACTGCTCCAGATACTCGTAGAACTTGGAGGGCTCGGCGGCCATCTTGTCGGCAAGCGTGACGCCGGGAACCTTCTCGGTGAGAAGCGCCCAACCAGTGCCCTCGACCTCGGAAACTTCGAGAGGCTTGGGAGTGCGGATGCCGGACTCGGAGATGCGGGCGAGGTTCAGGGCCTCGTTGAACACATCGGATGCAGGCTTGTTGGCGTTGAACACCTTGGCGATCTTGTCGCCGAGGTCGTAGACCTTCTTGTTGGAGTGCTCGACGAGCACGGTCTTGGACTCGGGAAGAATCATGGCGCTACCGTCCTTTCTCATAGGTCTTGCACCATCGTAGAACGCCTGGGGCGCCGCTCGGCCGAGAATGGCGCGAGCGGCGTAAATCGGGCGGGAAACGGACGGGTCTACAGGACGGCGTAGTCCTGGGGCTCGCGACCGTAGAAGGCGTCAAGGTAGAGCTCCTTGATTTCGCTCATGAGCGGGTAGCGCGGGTTAGCGCCGGTGCACTGGTCGTTGAACGCCTGCTCGACCATATCGTCGAGGGTCTCGAGGAAGTAGGCCTCGTCGACGCCGTAGTCGGCGATGGTCTTCTTGACGCCGATGAAGTCCTTGAGCTCCTCGAGCTTGGCCACGAAGTTCTCGAAGACCTCGGCATCATCCTTGCCCTCGATGCCGCAGTAGCGGGCCATCTCGGCGTATGCTGCAAGCGCGTTGGGGTAGGGGTACTGGGAGAAGGTGCCCATCTTCACCGGGGACTCGGCGGCGTTGTAGCGCATGACGCGGGTCAGGATGACGGCGTTGGCGATGCCGTGGGGCAGGTGATGGAACGCGCCCAGCTTGTGAGCCATGGAGTGGTTGAGGCCCAGGAAGGCGTTGGCGAAGGCCATGCCGGCCATGCAGGAAGCGTTGTGCATCTCCTCGCGGGCGTGCGGGTCCTTGGCACCGTTCTCGAAGCTGGAGGGCAGGTTCTCGAAGACGAGCTTGGCCGCCTTCATGGAGAGACCCTTGGTGTAGTCGGAGGCCATGATGGAGACGTAGGACTCGATGGCGTGAGTCATGACGTCGATGCCGGAAGCGGCAGTGAGGCCGCGGGGTGCGGTCATGGCGTTGTCGACGTCGACGATGGCCATGTTCGGCAGCAGCGCGTAGTCGGCGAGCGGCCACTTGATGCCGGTGTCCTTGTCGGTGATGATGGCGAACGGGGTGCACTCGGAGCCGGTGCCCGAGGAGGTCGGGATGGCGACAAAGTATGCCTTCTCGCCCATCTTGGGGAAGGTGAAGACGCGCTTGCGGATATCCATGAAGTCCATGGCCATATCCTCGAAGTTGCACTCGGGGTGCTCGTACATCATCCACATGATCTTGCCGGCGTCCATGGCGGAGCCGCCGCCGACGGCGATGATGACGTCCGGCTCGAAGAGCGCCATCTGGGCGGCACCACGGCGTGCGCACTGCAGGGACGGGTCGGGCTCGACGTCGTAGAAGCAGTCGTGGGCGATGCCCATCTCGTCGAGCTTGGCCTCGATGGCGCGGGTGTTGCCGTTCTTGAAGAGGAACTGGTCGGTGACGATGAAGGCGCGCTTCTTGCCCATCACGGTGCCGATCTCGTCGAGCGCGACCGGCGTGGAGCCCTTCTTGAAGTACACCTTCTCGGGAGCACGGAACCACAGCATGTTCTCGCGGCGCTCTGCCACGGTCTTGACGTTCAGCAAGTGCTTCACCCCAACATTCTCGGAGACGGAGTTGCCACCCCAGGAGCCGCAGCCCAGCGTGAGGGACGGCTTCATGCCGAAGTTGTACAGGTCACCGATGCCGCCCTGGGAGGACGGGGTGTTGATGACGATGCGGCAGGCCTTCATGGTGTCCTCGAACAGGGCGATCTTCTCGGCCTGCGCAGGGTGCACGTAGAGGGAGGCTGTGTGGCCGGGGCCACCGGCGAGCACGAGGTGCTCGGCCTTGTCGACGGCCTCCTGGAAGGACTTGGCCTTGTACATGGCGAGGACGGGGGAGAGCTTCTCGTGAGAGAACTCCTCCTTCTCGGGGTCGGTGGAGGTGACCTCGGCGATCAGGATCTTGGTCTTGGCGGGAACCTCGATGCCGGCGAGCTCGGCGATCTTGGCGGCGGGCATGCCGGGGATGCGGTGGTCGAGCGCTCCGTTCTTGAACATGGCGCCACGCAGGGCCTCCATCTCGGCGCCCTTCTTGACGAAGTAGCAGCCGCGACGGGCGAACTCGTCCTTGACCTCCTTGTAGATGGACTCAAGAACGGTCACGGACTGCTCGGAAGCGCAGATCATGCCGTTGTCGAAGGTCTTGGAGTGAATGATGGAGTTGACGGCGAGCTTGATGTCGGCGGTGTCGTCGATGATGACGGGGGTGTTGCCGGCGCCGACGCCCAGGGCGGGCTTGCCGGAGGAGTAGGCGGCCTTCACCATTCCGGGGCCACCGGTGGCCAGGATGATGTCGACATCGGCCATGACCTTATTGGTAAGGTCGATGGAGGGGACGTCGACCCAGCCGATGATGCCCTCGGGCGCGCCGGCCTTGACTGCGGCCTCCAGGACGAGCTTGGCTGCGGCGATGGTGCACTTGGCGGCCGCCGGGTGCGGGGAGATGATGATGGCGTTGCGGGTCTTCAGGCAGATAAGGCACTTGAAGATCGCGGTGGACGTGGGGTTGGTGGTGGGGATGACCGCACCCACGATGCCGATGGGCTCGGCAATCTTGGTGATGCCGTAGGCATCGTCGCGCTCGATGACGCCGCAGGTCTTGGTGTCCTTGTACGCGTTGTAGATGTACTCGGCGGCGTAGTGGTTCTTGATGACCTTGTCCTCGAGAACACCGCGGCCAGTCTCCTCGACGGCCATCTTGGCCAGCGGGATGCGGGCCTTGTTGGCTGCCATCGCGGCCTCGTAGAAGATCTTGTCTACCTGCTCCTGGGAGTAGGTAGCAAAAATCCCCTGGGCCTCGCGCATAAGCTCGAGCTTGGCCTCAAGGGATTCGATCGAATCTACGACTTCGGGGGCGGCGGCAACGGTAGGTTTCTTCGCCATACTGCTCTCTCCTTTACGAGAAGCGGGTTTACCCAACGACTTGTACTGTAGCGTAATGAAGCGTTCCAATAACGTGAATGGTAGAAATTGAGCCGTAAACGGTCGAATGAAACGCTTCAATTGCGGTGGAAGACAAGATTTGTGGTGAGCACGTGTCAGAATTGTGATGATCGAAACGCTTCAAATAGTATGATGCACTTCAACATGTGCACGGAAGGTGCGACGTAGGAGGAAGCGACTTCTCGTGAGAAAGAAAGGCGCCCCGGGATTCCGGAGCGCCTGATGCTTGCAAGCAAACGTTTGTCCAAAGAGGGGAGTGCTTAGGAGCGAGCCACCTTCTGGGCCTTGAGGCAGCTGGTGCACACGTTCATCTTGCGACGCACGCCGTTGACGACAACGTAGACGCGCTGGATGTTGGGACGGAACTTACGATTGGAGACGCGGTGGGAGTGGCTGATGGAGCGACCAGCAACAGGGTGCTTACCGCAGATTTCGCAAACTTTGGACATGTCAGTGACCCTTCTTAGGCGACCCGATTCGAGGTCGCGTGAACAAACAGCAATGAACTATACCATAGGAGGCGTCTTATGTGGGAAATCTTCACATAGGACAAATTCTGCGCCGCTATTACGACTCCGCAACCGGTCGATGGCATCTTAGCGGCAATGACTGACTCCTAATCGGTGCACTTACGAGTGCAATCTCTAATACACGATCCATTGCTCCATGCCTTGTCTTCGTCTAAGGATTGCCCAGTTGTGAGTGCGCATCAACTTGGCAATCAAACAGTCTCCTGCACGTAACAGAGTCATTTGTTATAGGTTACACGGGAATTGGCAATCTTTTCGTACGGCATATAAGTTCTACCGTCTAGCGATATGAAGATCAGCCCATCTTCATTGCTGGTATATGCAACATGGATTGTCGCATAAGGTTCACCGTCGTCGCTAGTCAACAGGTATATGTTCGGGTCACCAGTATTTGAAGTAACACCTTTTGTATAGCTGTCCTCTTCCGTTCGAGCCGCCCATGTTGTGAATTCCGTGTTATCGCTTCTTTCGAAGTATATGGATTGGCTCAAAGAGGATTCGTAAGCAAATGTTCCGGTTATATCAAAGCCTTCTTCCATTCTGTGGCACAGTTGACTTCTGGCATGCTTTTCGCCAATATACAACACCATTCCAATGGTCAGACATACCACGAGCGCTACAACGATGATTTGGAGAACGTGCTTTCTCATGCCGGGCTCCATTTCTGAAGGTGACATGATTTACGCGTTAACTACTTTGAAGTCACGTCCAGTGACTTCAGGATACGAGTGCAGGTGCGCGTAGACGCTTCTATTTCCATAGGCATCGATATAGTACGTGGTGTATGGTGTTGATGCATATTCAATATTTGCTTTTACCTTTTTTCGTCCCCCAGCAGGGATATTAACGATTATGCCAGGTGAACTTACGGCGCGAGCAAACGACATTGACACCCCAACAGCTCCGCCAAATGACAAGGGGAAGCTAAATGAGACTCCAACTGATGGCCCTCCTGTGAGTTCGACGTAGATGGAGCCTCCATTAGAGAAACTGTATCCATTCGCGGGTTGCCCACCTACAAATTGATACCCACTATTTGCATAGGTTACCGGGCCGTAAACATTCTCGTAGTAGGGGCGTCCACGGGCTGCTTTCGAATTACCAATGCTTTCGTTAAGCGACTGAATTAACTTATCCCCTTCCTTTTTTGCCTGCTCAAATATAACGGCCTCAAGTTCAGACCTAGCCAGATTGGCATGACCCTTAACGACAGCCAAACGACGGGAGTTGTTCGATGCCGAAGGAAGCGGAGCGTCCGATGCGTAGAGCGTGTCTGGAATAAGCATTGAGCCTGAAATGAGCCCCGCCGCCGCCAGCACCGATCTCCGTGTCAAGCTTGCTTCCCGAACGTTGACGTTCATAGTTACTCCCTTCCATTCCGAAGCAATTGGGCGCGCCTCTCTTATTACAAAACTACCCACTAAAAATGCGGCCTAACTACTCGATTTCGCCAATCGGCGAATGGAGGGTAGCTCGGGGCAATCGGCATACTCCATCTCTGTACAAATATCGTCGTTCACCCGCTTGCAGTAATTATGTTTCGACCGTACGCGGTGGGAAGAGATATACAATATTCCGATATGAATGCTCAGACCGCCTCTCTTGGAGTGCGTGCGGAAGGAGAATCCCATGACTGAACCGATCGCCGGGACCTTGAACGTCTCGAACGAGGTTATTGCCGATATCGCCGGCTACGCCGCCATGTCTTGCTACGGTGTGGTGGGTATGGCCGAGCAGCTGCAAGGCGCCGAAAGCGTGCGTCTGCTTGCCGGTCAACGCCTGCGCAAGGGTGTGTTGGTCACCGCCTCCGAGGATGGGCTCACGGTCGACCTCCATGTGGTCATCGAGGCCGGAGTCAACATGCGTTCCGTCAGCGAGAACCTCGCGAGTTCGGTCTCGTTCACTCTATCGGAGATCGCGCAGATCGATCCGGCCCAGCTCAAGATCGCCATCCACATCGACGGGATGAAATCCCGCCTCTAAGGTGCGCATTGTTCGCACAGACCTGCATTCACGAGACGAAAGTACCAGTAGAGATGATTGCAAAGACCATTCGCACCTGTTTTCCCATCGCGGTCGCGGCTGTCGCCGACAAGGCCGAGGAGATCAATAAGCTCAACGTGTTTCCCGTGCCCGACGGCGATACGGGCACCAATATGTCCCTTACGCTCCAATCTGTCGTTAAGGAGCTCGCGGCGCTTCCGGTCGACGCCGATATGGAGGTCATCGCCGGTGCCATCACCCATGGCTCCCTGATGGGGGCCCGCGGCAATTCCGGTGTCATTACTTCGCAGATTCTTCGCGGTGTCGCTGAGGGACTACACGATGCCGGAGAGCCCGTCGATGCTTCTGACATCGCCTCCGCATTCCGTCGTGCCGTCAAGGTTGCCTTCCAGGCCGTGCGCAAGCCTATTGAGGGCACGATCCTGACCGTCCTGCGGGATGTCTCCACTAAGGCGGACGAGTGCGAGAAGCGTCGTCTGTCCGTTGAAGAGACCCTCGATGCTCTGGTGGTCGAGGCCTATCAATCCGTCGCCCGTACGCCTGACCTGCTGCCCGTGCTCAAGGAGAACGGCGTGGTGGACTCGGGTGCGTTCGGCTTCGCGATCTTCCTCGAGAATTTCGTTGCCGCCGCCCTTGGGCGTACATCTAAAATCGAGGATTTTTCCGCGACCTTCGATGCTGATTCCGCCCGCGCCGGCGCCCTCGATCGCGTGAAGATCGAGGCGAACGACGACTGGGAGGGCTCCGAGTTCCGGTATTGCAACGAATTCCTCTTCAAGGCCGAGAAGCCCTTTGATGAGGATGAGGCTCTCAAGTTCCTCGGCTCCATGGGCGATTGCGAGCTCCTGGTGGGTGCCTATCCCGACTACAAGGTCCATGTCCATTCCAACACTCCGAACCTCGTGCTCGAGCACATGCTCCAGTTTGGCCAGATCTACGAGGTCTTCATCCATAACATGGACCTTGAGGTCGCCGAACGCACGGCGAAGATTCACGCCGACCAGGACGGTGCCGCCGAGCCCGCAAAGCCCCTTGGCTTCGTTGCCGTCGCCGCCGGGTCCGGCGAGGCGGAGATCCTCGAGTCCCTCGGCGTGGATGTCGTCGTTTCCGGTGGGCAGACGATGAACCCCTCCACCGCGGATCTGCTTGATGCCGTGGCGCGCGTGAATGCCGAGGCGGTCATCATCCTTCCTAACAACGGCAACATCCGCATGGCGGCGGAAGCTGCTGCAAGTGCGTGTGCGGACAAGAAGGTCTACGTCGTTCCCACCAAGACCGTTCCCCAGGCGTTCTCTGCGCTGTTCGCCGTCATGCCCGACGCTCCGGTCGAGGAGGTCGTCGAGGCCATGACCGAGGCTAAGTCCGAGGTTCGAGACGGTGAGGTCACCCGCGCGGTTCGCGACAGCCAGGCATCTGACGGTACGCCCATCCAAGACGGTGACGTCATGGGCATCATCTGCGATTCCATCGACATCGTCGGGTCTGACGTCAAGCAGGTCACGCTCGATTGCATCAACCGTATGATGGACGATGAAGAGGGCGACGGCCTGACCATCCTTGCCGGCGAGGAGCTTGACGATGAGGCCTTCCAGGAGATTATCGATGCCATTGAGGAGGCCCAACCCGACCTCGAGATCGACGCCCATCGCGGCGAGCAGCCGTTGTATCCGATCATCTTCTCCATCGAGTAGGCTTCATAGGAGATGGCAGACGTTTGCACCGTGTCGCGGGTCTCGGCCCGTCTTGCACGGACCTGTTCTGTGTCTGAGGACATCTCACGTTTGAAATATGTCTCGGGTGCGAGAGAGGAGGCCCTTCGCAGGCTCGGTATCGAGCGGGTGGGGGACCTCCTTCTACATATTCCGTTCAGGTATCTCGATTTCACTCATGCATTGTCCATTGAGATGGCACCGATCGGTGAGGTCTCCACGATTGTGGGCACCGTGGATTCCGTCGCCAACCGCCCCACTTCCAAGCGCGGTATGATCGTGACCGAGGTGTTCCTCGTCGATGCCTCGGGCGTCCTCAAGATCGCGTTTTTCAAACAACCTTGGATCGCGCGGGAGTTTGCGGTGGGGGATCGTGTGGCGGTTATCGGCAAAGTCGAGTTCGCCTATGGATTCAAGCAGATGACGTCGCCGCAGTACGAGCGGATTGAGGACGGGGGCGCGCAGGGTGCCATCCTCCCTGTGCATCGTGTTTGCGACGGCGTCTCTCAAGCCTGGATGCGCCGCTTGACATCGGTGGCCTTGGAGCGTGTCGGCGTCTTTTGCGATCCGGTTCCCGTTGGGTTGCGTGCGCGGCGTCGCCTGATGTCGCTCTCGCGCGCGGTGCGCTGCGCCCATTTTCCTCGCATCGTGCCGGAAGTCGACCTCGCTCGTCGCAGGTTTTCCTACGATGAGCTGCTCTATTTACAGTTGGCCCTGCGTCTGCGCAACGATACCAACCTTTTGGGCGTCCGCTCCATTCCGCATCTTGTGGGCGAGCATGTCGCGGCCGTGCGCGCAGCGCTTCCCTTTGAGCTTTCGAGCGAGCAAGACGTGGCGGTCAACGAGATCTTGGACGATATGGCGCGGGGCGATCGCGTGATGAATCGGCTCTTGCTCGGCGATGTGGGAACGGGCAAGACCGCCGTTGCGTGCTGTGCGCTCGGAGCCGTTGCCGACTCGGGCACCCAGGCGTGCGTCATGGCGCCCACGAGCGTCCTCGCTCGTCAATATGCCGTCAAGAGCGGACCTATCTTGGAGCGCGCTGGAATATCGTGGGGCCTCCTTACCGGCTCCACGCCCGCCGATGAG
>NZ_DAWDUX010000029.1:3642-4306 GCF_052346665.1 Collinsella sp. | reverse complement strand
ATCGGCTTTGTTGGACCGTCTGCGTCAGGGGGAAATCACGGTTTTATTCGGCACGCATGCGGTGCTCGGGGACGACGTGACGTTCAAACGGCTCAGCCTTGTCGTCATAGACGAGCAGCATCGGTTCGGCGTGGGTCAACGCAATACGCTGAGGGCAAAGGGGCCTGGGGCAGATTTGCTGGTGATGACGGCAACTCCTATTCCCCGTACCCTCGCGCTCTCGGTGTACGGCGATTTGGACACGAGTGTCATCAGGCATCGTCCCGTCCCGGGGGCGGGCGTATCCACGCAGGTGCTGGAGAGCTCCAGCCGCGATCTTGCGTACGGCGCGCTCCGCGACAGCCTTGCGCGGGGCAGGCAAGCGTATGTGATCTGCCCGATGGTGTCGCCGCAAGAGGGGGCTGATGAACTCGAGGACGTGCCCGGACTTGAGATCGATGAACACGGGCGCGCCCGTCAGGCAGTTACGCTGCATGATGTTGAGTCCGAATGCAAGAACATGCGAAGGCTGTTGCCAGATGTGCGTGTGGAGATGCTCCATGGCCATATGCCCGCTCGCCGCAAAGAGGAGGTCATCGATGCGTTCCGATCGGGCGATATCGATGTGCTCGTTGCCACGACCGTCGTTGAAGTGGGCGTTGATGTTCCGAACGCCACGATGATG
>NZ_DAWDUX010000029.1:2846-3632 GCF_052346665.1 Collinsella sp. | reverse complement strand
GGGGAGCGGTTCGGCTTGGCGACGCTTCATCAGCTGCGCGGTCGCGTGGGCCGTGGCCCTATTCCCGGCAACTGCATGGTGCTCACGGAGGTCCGGTCAAAGCGCGGCGTCCGGTCGCCCGCGCTCGAACGACTCGAGGCGCTTGCTCGCACTTCTGACGGCTTCGAACTTGCCGAGATGGACTTGCGTCTTCGTCATGAGGGCGAGATCCTCGGCCTGAGGCAGCACGGCGGGGTCTCACTTCGTTTTGTCGATTTAGACGCCGATGTCGATCTGGTCGAGTACGCTCATGATGACGCGGAGGAGCTCCTCCGGTATTCGCGAGATCTTACCGCTAAGGCGACGATGCCGTTGCGCCATGAGGTCATTGCGCGATACGGAGATGTTTTCAAGGAGGTCAGTGGAGGATGAGAATCGTCGGAGGAGAGTGGCGCGGACGGCCCATCGAGTCGCCCCGTGGGCGTGACATCAGCCGCCCCACGACCGATCGCGTGCGCGAGGCTATCGCCTCAATGCTGGAAAGCGCCCTTGATGGGGGCGTCGAGGGCTCCCGCGTCCTCGATGCCTTTGCCGGGTCCGGAGCCCTGGGGCTGGAACTCCTCTCACGCGGGGCGTCTCATGTGACGTTCTTCGACCTCGATCGGGGTGCATCGGCGCTCGTGCAGCGCAATCTCGCCAAGCTTGGATGCGAGCGTGAGCGGGCGCGCGTTGTCGCCGGCGACGTGATTACGGCAGCGCGACGTGGCCGTATGCCCGGGGCTCCCTTCGACGTGGTGCTCATCGACC
>NZ_DAWDUX010000029.1:0-2836 GCF_052346665.1 Collinsella sp. | reverse complement strand
TGGGCACGAGCCCAGCGGAGAACCTCGTGAGCGCGCTCGCCTCCCGTGGCTTGCTGGCACACGGGGCGATCGCGCTCTTTGAAAGGATCTCGTCCACTCCTGCGCTTGTCCTCGAGGGCTTCGACACTCTTCGGGAAAAGCGTTACGGCCAGACCTGTATCGACCTCTTGAGATACCAGTGAGGAACCCATGACCAACACAATCCATCACGTGCTGGTGCCCGGCACCTTCGACCCCATAACGTACGGGCACATCGATGTCGTGCGGCGTGCCCTGAGGATCTGCCCCAAGGTGACGGTCGCCGTCGCCGAAAGCCTGGGCAAGAATGGGGTGGGGACCACCTTCACCCTTGCAGAACGCGTGGAGCTCGCGCGAACCGCCTTGCAGGGTCTCGAGGGCGTGGACGTCCTGCCGTTCACGGGCCTCCTGGTCGATTTCGCGGCTCAAGTGGGTGCCGGTGCCGTGGTCAAGGGCCTGCGTGCCATGACCGACTTCGAGTATGAGCTGCAGCAGGCGGATCTCAATTACCGTCTCGATTCCGACCTCGAGTCCATTTTCGTGATGAGCTCTCCTGAATACGGTTATCTTTCGAGTTCGGTCGTGCGCCAGATCGCTTCGTTTGGCGGGGACGTATCGGAGTTCGTTCCTCCCTGCGTCGCCAGTGCGCTGAAAGGGCGTTTTTCATAAACTACCTGCCGCAATAGTTGAAACGTGCATATGTGGTACCATAACGCGTTAGAGTGAAACAGCAGAAAGGAGCCCTTCATGCCGGTCGAGAACCTCCCGGGTGAGCGCATCGAGAGCCTTGTCGATGAGCTCGAGGGCATCATCGAGGAAGCGCGTCCTCCGTTCGGCAAGGGCGCCCAGCAAAAGATTATCGAGACCGATGTCTTCTTCAACATCCTCGATGAGATTCGCATGAGCTATCCCGAGGAGTGGCAGAAATCCCGTCGCATCCTTAAAGAGCGCGAGGAGTTGCTCGCCAGTGCCGCCGCTCAGGCTGATTCCATCATCGCCGATGCGCAGCAGCAGGCGCTCACCATCGCCTCTGAGCAGGAGATTGTGCGTTTGGCCCAGCAGCAGGCGGACGACATCCGCGATCGTGCCAACCAGTACGAGCGCGAGACCCGCTATGCTGCGGAAGATTACGCTGAGCAGGTGTTCACGCACCTTGAGGAGAATCTTAAGTCCCTCACCGGTACGGTCGCCCGTTGCCGCCAGCAGCTAAACGACAGCGCTGCCCAGAACCAGAACCAGGGCTGGTAACATGAGCTGCCTTGGTTCGGTCATGGTCGATTTGTCGGACAAGCTCGAGAATCCCGGTGAGTCCTATTCGTTTGCCGGTCATATCGACGCCGCTAGTTATTCGGTGGGAGACAAGGACCTTGCCTTGCCGCATGGCGCGTCGTTTGACGTTGTGTTCACGAACGCGGGCGACGGTATCCTGGTCACTGGCATGGTGCGAGCTGAGGTGACGGGCGCGTGCGATCGCTGTCTCGAGCCCGCATCCTTTGAGGTCGCCGGTGAGATCGAGGAATACTACCTGTTCGAGGAGCCCGAGGATCCCGACAGCTATGAAGATGGCTTTGAGCTCATCGGATCCGATCGAGTCGTCGATCTTGGCGATGCCATCTTTGATGCCGTGGTCATGGATACGCCGTTCGTCGTCTTGTGCCGCGAGGATTGCCGAGGGCTGTGTCCCACGTGCGGTGCAAACCTGAACGAGGGCGACTGTGGCTGCGCGGATGCCGCTCAAGAAGCCTGGGTTGCATCGGACGAGAATCCCTTCGCTGCCTTAAAGAATCTCAAGCTCGATTAGTCACCTATTCGTTTTTTGATGTTTTGTGTAACTCGGTGAATTCTGTTATTATCGTTGCTTGCGCGTAATCGCCGCCAGTTATGAGTTGTAAGGAAGGTCAACATGCCAGTACCTAAGCAAAAAAAGGGTCGCGCCAAGACGCACTCTCGTCGTTCGACGAACATGAAGATCAACGCTGCTTCCCAGTCCACCTGCCCTCGTTGCGGTGCTGTGAAGCTCCCGCATCATGTCTGCGGCAACTGCGGTTTCTATAAGGACCGCGAGGTCATCGTCGTCGAGTAAACTCGACTGGCGGTTACGTTGAGTTCATTATGGCCGGCTCCTAGAGTCGGCCATTTCTCTATCGGGGGGAACAACATGGATAAGGTTCGCGTGTGTGTTGATGCCGTTGGAGGCGACGAGAAGCCCGAGGTTGTGCTTGCCGGCATCGAGGCCGCGCTCGAGGCCGATGCGGACCTCGACGTGCTCGTTGCGGGTCCCGAGGAGGTTGTTGCGGGGTTCTGCTCTGCGCATGATCGAGCGGAGGCTCTCGTCGCGCCGGAGGTCATCACCATGGAGGATGACCCCATACAGGCAGTCATGACTCGTCGTAGGTCCTCAATCGTTCTTGGTTGTCGTGCGGTGAAAAAGGGGCAGGCGGACGGCTTTTTCTCCGCAGGATCGACGGGTGCCGTCACTGCTGCCGGCACGGCATACGTCACCCCTTTTAAGGTTGAGCTCGATGGTAGGCGCTCGGCGATTCGACCCTGCCTTACCAACGCCTTGCCCAATCGAGCCGGCGGCCTTACCGTCTTGTGCGATATGGGGGCAAATCCTGATGTTGAGCCCATGGATGTCGTTCGTTTCGCTCAAATGGGCGCAGCGTATGCGTCCTGTGTGTTGGGTATCGATGGGCCGCGCGTGGGTCTCCTTTCCAACGGTACCGAGGATCATAAAGGGAGCGCGTTCACGCAGTCGTGTTTTCCCCTTATGGCCGAGAACGTCGAAGGCTTCGCGGGCAACTGCGAGGGGACTGAC
>NZ_DAWDUX010000028.1:20248-31326 GCF_052346665.1 Collinsella sp. | reverse complement strand
CTCGTCGTACTTGGCCTGGAGATCGGCCTTGTTCACCTCAGGCACCTCAGGCTTCACGAGGCCGGCGTTGGCGTCGGTGAGGGCCTTGAGCGCGGCGTCGACCTCGGACTGGGTGGCCTTCTCGTTGTCGAGAATCGCCTTGGCACCCTCGAGAGCCTTCTGGAAGGCGTTCCAAGAGTCCTCGGTGTAGCCGTCGTTGGCCTTGCCCTTGAGCTCGTCGTACTTGGCCTGGAGATCGGCCTTGTTCACCTCAGGCACCTCAGGCTTCTGGTCGCCCTCGGCGTAGTGAAAGTTGATCTCACGCAAGGTGAGCATGCGGTTCTTAGCCTCGTCGCCCTGGTAACCGTTGGCGGTGCCGTCGGAGGTGAGCGGCGTGATGTCGACGCTCTTGACCTTCTTGGTGTTGTCGGCGGTCAGGGTGTAGACCTCCTGCTTCTTGGCGAAGCCACCGTCCTTGAACTCTGTGGTGGAACCGTCGGTGTAGGTGATCTCGGCCTCGAGGGAATTGACGGAACCGTTGGAGTTCTTGCGGTTCAGGATCTGAACATCGCGCAGAACCATCGGGTCCTTGAGCTCGAAGTGCATCGTGGTCGGAAGCTTCACGTACTCGGGCAGCTTGCCGTTCACGTAATTGTAGTCGAGGTCCCACTTGAACTCGAAGTCGTTATCCGCGTCACCCTCCTTGCCGTTGAAGAGGCCATCGTACTTCTTGCTCTCGACGAGCTTCTCAACGTTGGTGCCATCGTCAGTCGTGAGGATATCGTTCGTCATCGTGATGCCGAACTGCTCCTGAGCGACTTCCTTGATCTCCTCCTGAGGCTCCTCGCCTTCAACGTAATTGAAGTTGATCTCGCCAATAGTGAGCATGCGGTTCTCGGGGTTCTCGATACCCGTGGCAACACCCGTGGAGGTCAGAGGCTTAATCTCGACCTTGGCAACCTTCTTGGCCTTGTTTGCCTCGAAGATCTCGAAGTTATAGGAAGGCTGGTTCTTGGCAAAGTCGCCGTCCTTGAACTCCTGCGTGGTGCCGTCCGTGAAGGTAATGACCGCCTCGAGGCTGTTGATGGAGCCGTTAGAGGTCGCAGCACCGTTGAAGAGCTCGACGTTCTTGAGCGTGCGAGGCTCCTTGAGCTCAAAGGTCAGATTCGCCGGCAGGCCGACCTTCGTGTCGAAGGTCTCCGCATCGGTGAACCACTTGAATTCGAACGCACGGTCGTTATCGTTGTCGTTGAACAGGCCATCGTAGTTATTCTGCTGAACGAGACGCTCGACGTTCTTGCCGTCATCGGTGGGGTAGCCCTCGTTGGTGATGCTGATGTTGAACGCATCCTGCTTGAGCTCCTCGACCACCGGAGCCGGGTCGGCGTCCGCGGTGATGAAGTCCTGCGTGGGACCGATGAGCCATGCCTGGCTATCGAGGTTGACCTCGCAGTCCTTCTTGGCGGTGAGCTGGAAGGTCGCCACATCCTCAGAACCGTTCCACAGGTTCTTGTCGCCCCTGTTGGCAAGCGCGATATTCACGGAATTGGTCGGCTCGTTGAAGGTATACATACCGGAGTGGCTCTCCATGCCCTTCGTGCTATCCGCGACCTTGAGGCTGTCCTTAACGAAGTCGAAGTCTGCAACGGGGTACTTAACCAGGGCGCCCATAGCATTGACGTTCTTGCCGTCCTTGACCTTAACGGCAACCGTGATGGTCTCGCCCGCCTTGACGGAAGTCTTCTCGGGGACAACCGAGATGGCACCGGCAACCTTGCCGTCCTTCTTGGTGCCGCCGTTAAGCTTGGACATGGTGAAAGACATGTCGTACACGTCGTAGGCGTTGTTCAGGTTGTAGTCAGCGTTGGATTGGACGATGTGAGAGGTCCAATCATTCGTACCCGTACCGCGGTTCTCGCGACCATAGCAGTTCGGGAGATGGTTCGCGTCTTCCTCGCCAACCGTGCCGGGAGCCTTGAGGGAGCCGGTCTCGGCAGCCTCGGTCTTGTCGGCCTTGTAAAGCGCGAGCTCGGTAGCGGAGAAGAAGCCGCCCGTGGACTCCTCAACGGTGAGACGCAGGTAGCGAGCTGACTTACCGTTAAGGTCAACGGTCTTGGGCTGCATCTTGCCCTCGCCCTTGTTATCCCACGTCTGAACACCCAGATCGGTCCAGTTTGCGCCGTCGAGGCTGATCTCGACCTTCATCTTGGACACGTTGCCGTTGCCGCCGTTGTCCTGGCGCGGCGTGTAGACGAACTTATCCAGGCTGTAGGTCTTGCCGTAGTCGATAGTCATCGGCATGCCGATAACGCTGTCGGTAGAGTGGAAGCTGCTGCCGCTCTTGTCGTCGTGGTCGAACGCAAGGTCCAGCTTGCCCCACTTCTCGCCGCCTTCCCAATCAACGTGGACAGGCTTGGGGGCATTGCGCCACGGGTCTTCAAGGGTCTTGACCTTGAGGGGCGCGCTCCACTCGGAGTAGCCGGTAGCGGTGCGAGTGCGAATCTTGAACTCGTGTTCCGTGTTGTACGGCAGGTCCGTCACGTTGAACTCGACGGTATCGCCACTCGGGATGTTGTTGACCATGCCATCGATCTCGATGTCGTACGCAGTAGCACCCTCGACCTTATCCCACGTGAGCTTAATGCTCGTGGGGGTCAGGCCATCCTCGGGAGCAGCAAGGTTCGCGGGAGCCTTGAGGTTCTTGTCGAGCGTGTTGCCCGGCAGCTCGCCCTTATTCTCAAAACCCTTCACCTCGAGCGTCTGCTCACTGCTGTTCACATCGGTCTTGGCAAACTTGACGTGCAGCTTGGGCGTGGTGTTAATCGGCTGCTTGGAGAAGTCCTCGTTGCGTACCTGCTCGCTCTCGGCGGTGGCGCCGTAGTTGAGGTTCGGGGTCTGCTCGTAGAAGTAGACGGCCTTGCCCTCAGCAGGCTCCGCCTTCTTGAAGGCGTCGAAGGAGTCGACCTTCTCGACAGTGAGCTCCTTATCGCCGTTCTTGGCGACAACGGACTCGGGCTCCTTGGACACGTTCACCGTAAAGACGGTGGTGCGGTTGGAATCGTAACCATCGTAGGCACCCTCGGACTTGCCCGCTTTGAAGGTAGCGGTGCCGGACTTGGCATCGGCCTCGGACGTGAACGTGGTCTTCACGCTCTTGCCGTAGTCGATGTTGTCCTCCTTGCCGTACGCCTCGTTGGAGGAGTCCGACTTGTTCTCGATGTAGGTACCGGTGTCCTCGAACAGGGTGTACTCGCCCTTGCCGGACGTAGCGAAGAACTCCACCTCGCGCTTGGTGCGGTCGATGTCCTCGGGGTTGTCGTTGGGCTCGTACATCGGGACGATAGCGTTAGCCTTCACGAACAACGGGAGCTTCCACAGCGGGGCATTGAAGTTGTTGAGCACCTGGCCGCCGCGATACTGGTCGCCCGTGAAGTAGTCGATCCAGATGGTCGGCTCCTCCTCGGTACCATAGTTGGGCAGGTAGATGCCGTTGCGGAGATCGTTGCCGTCACCAATACCACCATTGGCGGCATCGCCGTCGGTGTTCTGGTACACAGGAGCGACCAAGAAGGAGCCACCGAAGGTGTACTCGTACTGCGTCTTGGTGCTCTGAGCGTAGGCAGAATCATCGTTCAGCAGGATGGCGCGGATCATCGGCAGACCGGTGTCACCGTTGCCCGTGTTGATATTCGCCGCGGATGCTGCAGAGGTGTAGATGTACGGCAGGAGCTGGGACTTCAGCTTGAGGTACATACGGGAAATGCCGGTGTAGGGGTCGCCGTGCGTCTGCGGAGACTTGACGTGGGAGCCCCAGCCGTCCATGTCGAGCATGAGCGGAGTGAAGGTCTTCCACTGATAGTCGCGCGTGGCAATGACAGGCTGGCCACCGAAGATGCCGTCCATATCGGAGCCGATGTTAGGGTTACCGGAGAGGGACTGACCAATGTAGGTGGGAATGTGGAAGCGGATGTACTCCCAGTTGCCGCCGGTCTGGTCGCCGGTCCAGATGCCCGCGAAGCGCTGGGTACCCGCCCAACCGTCGAGGGAGATGATGTTCGGACGGAAATTGACGTCCTCGGTGATGATGTCGTAGGCCGTCTTGACGCCGTCGAGCGCCATGGAATAGCCGTTACCGACCCATGCAACGTCGGTCTTGAGGGTGGTCACGCCGCCGGTGTTGACCTCGGCCTTGAAGTCGCGGAGCAGCTGCCACTGCGTGTCGGGATTGGAATCCGGGGAGAGCTGGGACTGCGTCCACAGACCGGTCGCAACACCCTTTCCGTTGGCGTAATCAGTGAACTCCTTGAGGTTCTGCACGTTAGCGGCGACCGCGGCGAGGCGCTCGGCGGAGCTGGTGCCGTCATCATTGACGCCGCCGGTCTTGCCAAAGCCATTCACGCCGTAGCCCGCGCCATAGCCGTCGTTGGGTAGGAAATAGCCCAGCGGCATATCGTTCTCGAGGTAGTTGTCCAAACGGGACTGAGCGGAGAACTCCTTGGGGAAGTCAGTGCCCTCGGGGATATTTTCGCCCTGCTCAGTGGCACCGTGGCCGTTCAGAGACTCCACGTGAGAGCCGGGCTGCATGGAAGTACCGGTGCCGTCCTTCTCATACTGAACCTTACCCGTGCCGGCCCCTGCGGGCTCGCTGCCCTTAATCTGCCATTTGCCGTATCCGTCCTTGGCCTCGGAGGACCACATGTCGCGGTTCCAAGCATTCAAGTGACCAACATAGAAAGCGTACTCGGGCAGGAGCACCGGATTGCCGGTGACCTGGAAGTAGTCCTGGAGCAGATCCTGGGCGATCGGCGCGGTGGCCTTGCCCTCCTTAGCATCGGCAACGAAGTAATAGGCGTCGAGCTCGTTCTCGTTGTGACGGGCAGTCGTAACACCGGCATCGGTCGCGCCAAAATCATACGAGCCGTCGGCAAACGTGTTGCGCATGACGCCGTAGCCGTTATCGGACCAATAGAACGGGTTCGGCGAAGCCACGCCACCGTCAACCCAGTTGCTCTCATTGGCGATATTGATGGTGTTGCCCGTGTGGATGAAGCGGCCGTTCTGGGTGCCGCCGCCAAAGAAGTCTTCGCCGTCGTGCTTCTTGAGCGTCTGGACGGTGCCGGCCTTATCTACGTCGAGCGGGGAGGTCTCTTCCATGACAACCTTACCGCCGCGTTTGACGGTCATAAGGGCGCTATCCTTGGCGAACTCGATGGTGGTATCACCAGAAGTGATGACGAACCTATCGCCCTCCGCCTTTACCTGAGCATCGGGGTGATTGTACTTGCTCGAAGAATCCGGCTGTGCCTGAATCCTGGCCTTATGGGCCTCGCTCTTCGGCTCCGCATACTCGCTAAACTCACCCGAGGGATCCACGTTGTAACGGAAGATGTCGTCCTCAAGGAACGTAATCCTACCGGTAACCTCATCATCACCCTGCCGGAATGTCACGGTAACGACGTTCTTGTCGGCCTTGGCATCCTTCACACCCGTAAGAGGTGCCGCCTGGGCAGGCACCGCAAGGGCAAGCGAAAGCGCCGCAGATGCAATAACCGCCGAACCGCGCACCCAATTGCGTTTCAAGATTGAGCTGTGATGCACGTGAGTCCCCTTCCCATTAGGTTTCTACGCTGTACACAGGACAACTGGTATGTACCAGCAGACCTATTAATCCTACGTAATGAATTATGAGGGGACTTTCGTATGTACTTGATTATCCTTGGGTTGTCAGCGGCGAATGGTAGGATACCCTCCCCAAACGGTTTTTTGGAACTCAGACTGGTATTAGTTCAAACAGGCCATTTGACTCAAAACCCATAGCTTCTCTACAAGTGTTCGATTGAACAAGGAGGCCCTTCGGCCGGTTTCGGCCCAAAACGACGAACCAAAAGGATCCATTTCCAACAACTGGAACCGTGAGAACGTAGGGTGTCACCGAACCAAGGTCAAAGCAAATCAATCCGCCTCGCTGCGAGGAATTGCTAACCAGAGGATACCGAGACGGCCACTAGAAATCGGCGAATGGTTTTCCATTTCCTCGAGCTTGCCCGTCATGGGACATGAAGAATCATTGTGTGGTATTCAGTGGGCAACAAAAAAACCGGGGTCGACACCATTGACAGGTGCCGTCCCCGGCTAAAACACTCATGAAAGCTTGGCTCCCACCCGCGCCTTACAGATCCTGCAGCGCGATGACCTCCATGCCGTCGCCGAACTGACGGGCCTCAAGGGCGGCAATATAAGCATTCGCCGCCGTGAGGGCTGTCACGCAGGTCACCCCGCGACGGACCGCCTCGGTGCGCAGGCGGTACCCGTCGCCACGGGATCCAGGACCATACGGTGTGTTGATGATGAACGCGATCTCGCCATCCGCGATCATATCGAGGATTCCGCGCTCGGCTTCCTCACCAACAACGAGTTCGGCGCCATCAGGGGCACCGATCTTGCCAATGACCTCGCATGGCACATTGCCGCCGCGCAACACGCGCGCCGTGCCGGCCGTTGAGACGATATCGAATCCCAGGTGGCGTAAGATGCGCGCAAGGCTCAGGATATGGCGCTTGTCGCGGTCGCACACCGAGATGAACACGCGCCCATCCTCAGGCGTGGGCAGCTGGTAGTCGATCGCGAGCTGCGTCTTAGCGTAGGCCTCCGGATAGCTCTTCGCGATACCCATGACCTCACCCGTCGACTTCATCTCGGGGCCAAGAATGACCTCGGCGCCGGGGAAGCGGCCCCAGGGCATCACGGCCTCCTTCATGCAGAAGTACTCGGGCTCGCGATACTCGCCCGTCAAGCCAAGCGACTCAAGGCTCTCCCCCGCCATGATACGGGCGGCATAGCGCGCCAGCGGCACGCCCGTGGCCTTCGAGATGAACGGCACCGTACGACTCGCGCGGGGGTTCGCCTCGATGACGTAGACCGTTTCGCCCTTAATGGCGAACTGCACGTTCACCAAACCGCGCACGCCCAGGGCCAACGCGATGCGGCGCGTGGTCTCGCGGAGCTTCGCCTTGAGGCCCTCGGAGAACGAGAACGGAGGAATGCAGGTCGCGGAGTCACCCGAGTGGATGCCGGCCTCCTCGATATGCTCGAGGATGCCGCCAATATAAACGTTCTCGCCGTCGCACAGCGCGTCGACGTCGCTCTCGTACGCGCCCTCGAGGAATCGGTCGAGGTAGATAGGGTGATCCGGGCTCACGCGCGCAGCCTCGGCCATGTACTCGCGCAGGTGCTCGGCGTCGTAGGCGATCATCATGCCGCGGCCGCCCAAAACATAGCTGGGGCGGACGAGCAACGGGTAGCCAATGTGGGCGGCGACGGACTCGGCCTCTGCAAACGAGGTTGCCATACCTGCCGGCGGATACATGACGCCCAAGCGGTCCAGCAACGCCGAGAAACGCTCGCGGTCCTCGGCGAAATCAATGGCGTCAGGCTGGGTGCCCATGATGGTCACGCCGCTCTCGGCCAGCTGGCGCGTAAGGTTGACCGGCGTTTGGCCGCCGAGCGTGGTGATGACGCCGACGGGACGTTCGACGTCGACGATATCCATGACGTCCTCATACGTAACCGGCTCGAAGTACAAACGGTCGGAGGTGTCGTAGTCGGTGGAGACCGTCTCGGGGTTGCAGTTGACCATGATGGTCTCGTATCCGCGCTCGGCCAGCTCGTAACAAGCGTGTACGCAGCAGTAGTCGAACTCGATGCCCTGCCCAATACGATTGGGACCGGCGCCCAAGATCATGACCTTGGGCTTGTCGCAGGGGCGTACTTCGTCTACCGCCACGCTGCGGTGAGCAACGGGAGAGACACGCATGAGGTTCTCGTAGGTCTTGTAGTGGTACTCCGTGGCGCTCTCGAACTCGGCGGCGCAGGTATCGACCGTCTTCATACTCGGAACCACGCCCAAACCCTTGCGGTACGCACGCACAAAGCGCTCGTCGCTGCCGGTAAGGTGCGCGATTTGGGCATCCGAGGTGCCGTATTGCTTAAGCAGGCGCATCGCGTCGGCGTCGATGTCCTCAACACGCAGGCCGCGAACCGCCGTCTGAACCGCGATCATGTCGTGCATGCGCGAGAGGAACCACGGGTCGATGCGCGTGAGGTCATGCAAACGCTCGACCGACCATCCACGACGCAGTGCCTCCGCCAGGTAGAAAATGCGCTGCTCCGTAGCGCGGGCGACATGCTCGGCAAGCTCTTCGTCAGACAGTTGCTCAAGCGCGGACGCCTTGGCATCGGCCCCCAGGCCGCGATGGCCGTCCTCAAGCGAGCGCATGGCCTTGCCGAGCGCCTCCTCGAAGGTACGTCCGATGGCCATGACCTCGCCCACAGCCTTCATACGCGTGGTGAGCGTGGTGTCGGTGCCTTTGAACTTCTCGAATGCGAACCTCGGCACCTTGACCACACAGTAGTCAATGGAAGGCTCAAAGCACGCCGGCGTGGCACGGGTGATGTCGTTGGTGATCTCGTCGAGCGTGTAGCCCACGGCCAGGCGCGCGGCCGCCTTGGCGATGGGGAAGCCCGTCGCCTTGGAGGCAAGCGCGGAGGAACGGCTTACGCGCGGGTTCATCTCGATGACGATAAGGCGCCCGTTCTTGGGGTTGACGGCGAACTGTACGTTGGAGCCGCCGGTCTCGACTCCGATCTTCTCGAGGATGGCGAGCGAGGCGACGCGCATGCGCTGGTACTCGAGATCCGAGAGCGTTTGAGCGGGGGCGACGGTAATCGAGTCGCCGGTATGCACGCCCATGGGGTCGAGGTTCTCGATGGAGCACACGATGATGCCGTTGCCGGCGCGGTCGCGCATGACCTCCATCTCATACTCTTTCCAGCCTTCAATGGATTCCTCGACCAGGACCTCACCTGCCGGGGACAGCTCAAGGCCCTGCGTCACGATTTGAATGAGCTCTTCCTCGTCGTGCGCGATACCGCCGCCGGCACCGCCCATGGTGAAGCTCGGACGCAATACGCAGGGATAGCCGGTGGTTTTGACAATCGAGAGGGCATCCTCAACGGAGTACGCATAACCCGAGCGCGCCACTTCGAGACCCAGGTCAGCCATGGCCTCGTTGAACAGCTTGCGGTCCTCGCCGCGCTCGATGGCATCAAGGTCGCATCCGATCATCTCGACGCCGTAGCGGTCGAGCACACCAGACTTCGCCAGCTCGACGGCGGCATTGAGGCCCGTCTGGCCACCCAGGGTGGGCAGCAGGGCATCGGGGTGCTCGCGCTCGATGACCTTCTCAATGAACTCCGCCGTGATGGGCTCCACGTAGGTGCGGTCGGCGAGGCCCGGGTCCGTCATGATGGTCGCGGGATTCGAGTTGACCAACACGACCTCGTATCCGTCTTCTTTGAGTACCTTACAGGCCTGAGCACCCGAGTAGTCGAACTCGCATGCCTGGCCAATCACGATTGGTCCGGATCCAATAACCAAAATCCGCTTAATATCGGTACGCTTGGGCATGCTAGTTCTCCTCCGTTGCGAAATTCCAGCCGTGCAACCGGTCGGCCGCGATGTCGATGCCCAGGTAATCCGGGTCGCCGTCCATGAGTCGCGTGAAAGCGGTGAACAGGTAATGAGCGTCGGTGGGGCCAGGAGAGGCCTCGGGATGGTACTGCACGCTAAAGCAGGGGACGTCGAGCAGCTGAATGCCCTCGGCGGTGCCGTCGTTAAGGTTCACGTGGGTGAGGCGGATACGGCCAAAGCGTTCGTTTCGCACAACGGGTGCCACTCCGCGCTCGACCCAAAAGCGCAGGTCGCTCTGGGTCGAATGCTCGCTCACGCCGCCAGAGAGCTCGGGTACCAAGTTTCCCAAGCTGGGGAACACCAAACCAAAGCCGTGGTTTTGCGCCGTGATTTCAACACGACGCGTGAGCAGATTCATAACGGGCTGGTTGCCGCCGCGATGGCCGAACTTGAGCTTCTCGATCTGCGCACCCGCCGCAAGGCTGATCATCTGGTGGCCCAAGCAGATGCCGAACACCGGTACCTTGCCAACAAGCTGTTGGACTTGCATGTATGTCTCGGGTACGGCATCGGGATCGCCGGGACCGTTGGAGAGGAACACGCCGTCTGGGTTCTGGGCAAGAACATCCTCTGCGGGGGTATCCCACGGCACAACGGTGAGGTCGCAGCCGGCACGAACCAGACCTTCGAGAATGCCCCGCTTGACGCCGCAATCATATGCGACCACACGATACGGAGCGCGACGGGTCGCTGTGGCGGCAAGGGCAAATTCATGGGAGACCGGCAGGTCCGAGGAGTCGTATGTATGAGGCTGGGGGCAGCTCACCGTTTTGACCAGGTTCTCGCCAACGAGCTGCGGAGCGGCCGCCAAACGATCGGCAAGGACATCGAGGTTGAATTCCTCGGTGGAAACAATGCCCATCTGCGAGCCATGGTCGCGAAGATGCTGAACGAGGGAGCGGGTATCAACGCCCTCAATCGCGACGACGCCCTGCTGGGCCAGGTAGTCTGGAACGCTCAACGAGCTGCGCCAATTGGACGGCGTGCGGCACATATCGTGCACCACCATGCCGCGCAACGCGGGGGCAGATGCGGGACGGTCGGCGTCTCCGGGATACGCGCTCTGAACATCGGCAAGGTCGATACCGTAATTGCCGATCTGTGGATACGTCATGGTTACGATTTGTCCCGCGTAGCTGGGATCGGTGAGAACTTCGAAGTAGCCCTCAAGCGAGGTGTTGAAGCACACCTCTCCCGTCGCCGTTCCACATGCTCCGCACGCGCGGCCGTAAAACACGGTGCCATCTGCCAGCAGCAGAACAGCGGGGAGCGTATTGCCTTTTATGGTTGAATCCATGATGCGTTGAGCCAGGGGGCTCATAGCCGTGCGCGGCAGGGCGGATGCGCAAGCACCCATAGGGTGATTTGAACCCATCTCGTCTCCTTTTCGGTCTCTCGGTACCGGCTTAAAGGCCGTATGGTTTCACAGTATTGTACGCGCTTATCCATCTATGTTGCTTAAAAAGTTCTAATATGCAATTAATGTTACATAATGGCCTGTTCTATTCACTGTCACTGGATTGCCAATTCTCTTCCGCGTGCATCCCTTACCGTTTACAACAAAAAACGC
>NZ_DAWDUX010000028.1:0-20148 GCF_052346665.1 Collinsella sp. | reverse complement strand
GAGGGGCATCGCTGCTCCTCGCGCCTTCTCATAATGGTGGGTCATCAGGGGTTCGCCGGGCGGCTGGCGCCGCCCTCCTTCCGCTGCGGGGCCTGCGCCCCTTGCGCGCTGCGCTGGAAAACGCGTTCGCGTTTCCTCAGCTCCGCGCCCTGATCAGGGTTCGAACCCGGGCGCGGCCAACAAAAAACGCGAGGGGCATCGCTGCTCCTCGCGCCTTCTCATAATGGTGGGTCATCAGGGGTTCGAACCCTGGGCCTTGGGATTAAAAGTCCCCTGCTCTGCCAACTGAGCTAATGACCCGCGTGCCGTATTGTAGCAGAATTTGCCACTAAGCGATTCACTGCAGCAAAGGAGCGGCGACGCAGACGAACCCGTCTGTTACGAATCACCCGCAACCGACTGCGGCGGCTGCCTGAACTGGCTTGCCTGGGATCCCATTCCCCAGCCTGCAGTAAAAGTTGAGGTTTTTCGTATCAATCTCGGAAAATCCGAAGTAGTCACTTACATGCAGCGTCGCGTTCCTGCGGTTTTATGCCGCCCATATGAGAGTGTACTCGACATATTGGAAAATCAATACGAAAAACCTCAAGAAGTTCCACTCAGTCGCCGTGCGCGCGCATCGATCCGAAGGTTTCCGATATGTCCAAGGTTGCCGGAGGCGAGGGCGTAGCGCACTGGCGCACGCAAGCCCTCGACCTCGTGACGGGTCCGGGCATCTGGTGAACCAAGCTACTCCCAGGTCCACTGGCCATTTACGAACACCGGAATCTCCTCGCCGTCGGCGGTGACGCCCATGATGTCCAGATCGTCTGCTCCTATCATGAAGTCCACGTGAGTACCGCTCTTGTTCAGGCCAAGGTCGCGCAGGTCATCCTGCGTCATGGCGTAACCGCCCTCGTAGCACTCGGGGAAACCAGAACCCAGCGCCAAATGGCAGCTCGCGTTCTCATCGTACAGCGTGTCGTAGAACAGGGTCTCCGTCTCGCGGATCGGCGTGTTCTTGGAAATCAACGCGACTTCACCCAAGCGGCGGGCACCTTCGTCGGTGTCGAGAATGCTCGCCAGGGTGTCGCGACCCACCTCGGCGTCAAAATCAACAACCAGACCGTTCTCAAAGCGAAACCAGAAGCGGTCGATCTTGTTGCCATGTCGCACCAGCGGCAATGCGGAGTACACCACACCGTCCACGCGCTCGCAATGCGGCGAAGTGAAAACCTCCTCCGTAGGGATGTTGGGGAAAAAGACATGGCCATCGGGGGTGCTGCTCGAGCCTCCCTCCCACACGTGTTTATCGGTCATGCCCACCCACAAGTCGGTTCCATTCGCGGAGGTATAGTGCAGTCGATCGAAGTGGCGCTCGTTGAGCAGACGCAAGTTCTTTTCGAACGTCGCATTGTGCAACTCCCAGGCGGCCTCGGGATCGTCTCCGTCAGCGCGGGCAACGGAGAGGATCGCGCACCACAGACGGTACATCGCAACCTCGTCCTCGACACCCGGATACACCTGTCGCGCCCATGCCGCAACCGGGGCACCGGCAATGCACCACGGGTTGATATTGAAATCCATACCATGGCGGTACTTCACGCATTGGGTGTTGCGTGCCTTGGAGGCGGCGGCGGGTTTGGCGGGGTCAATGCCCTTGAGTGCCTCGGGATCCGCCCCTTCGACGAAGATGAAGCACGCACCGGCCTCGGCAAGGGAATCGAGCTGCTCGCGCTGCCAGGCGGGGACCGTCTCAAACCATGAGGCATCGACGTTCTCGTACGTCAGGCGCGTCACCGCATCATCGTTCCAAATCACCGTGACATGTCCGGCACCGACAGCGTAGGCGCGGGCGACAAGCAGCCGCACGAACGCTGCCACGTCAACGGGAGCCTGCACCACGACCTCCTGGCCAGGCTTGACATTCACCCCCTTGCGAACAATCAAGTCGGCATATCGCTCGAGCTTGGGTTTGAGGTTCGCCATCCCGGAACGAGCTTCCTCAACGGTTAATTCGGCCCTAAACATGCTGTTCCCTTCTTTTGCTGAACGCCAGAGACGCAGTGCTGCAATTGGGGTACGCCCCCAATTGCACCGCTTTGCAAAAGGCGCACCCACGCCTTCGCGACATGAGTGCGCCTTGAGGCAAATCTCGCAAACGGCGCTTATTTCTTGGACTTCTTATCCTGCACCGATCGGGCAATCACCTCATTAAGCTTGGACTCGCTCATACCCGAAGCGGCAGTACGGCAGGCGTTACGGATGGGACGAATCTTCATGAAGTCAAAGATGAACGCGATGATGATGGCAGCGTAGGCGACGATGATCAGCCCCATCTGCACCGTCTGGGCAAGCTGGGTATCGGCCCCATCCTTGCCAAAGACGGCGAGCGCCACCCATGTACCAACCAGCGCCGCAATGCCGATGCCGAGGAGCACCCACCAGATACGGCGAAAACGAACATAGTCCTCGTTCTCGTTGAGCAGGGCGTTCGATGCCGTATACACCCGGTCCTCTTGACGGCGAAGCTCAGCCTTGCGTGCCTTCTTCTCCTCTTTGGACAAGCCGGAAAGATCCTCGCCGCGCTCCGCTGCGGCGCGCTTGGCCTTGGACGACGACGGTACTACGCGCACGGAGCTTCCGGCGGCGCGAGCGGGCTTGGCGGACGAAGCGGATTTGCGCGCCATTCCCTGACGGTTTTCGCCCTGCAGCTTTTCCTGGGTACGCTTGTTTTGGGCGCTACGGGTGCTCACTTACTCGTTCTCCTTAGATACTTACTTGGACTTCATAGGGACGAACTTCTCGCCCGTGATGATTTCATACGCCTCACGATACCGCGCGGACGTGCCCTCAATCACCTCGGCGGGCAGCTGCGGCGCGTCACCGGAGAAGTCCCAATTGACCTTGAGCCAATCGCGCACGTACTGCTTGTCATAGCTGGGCTGGACCTTGCCCTCCTCGTAGGAATCGGCGGGCCAGAAGCGGCTTGAGTCGGGCGTGAGGCATTCGTCGATGAGGGTGACCTTGCCGTCAATCACGCCAAACTCGAACTTGGTGTCGGCGATGATGATGCCGCGCGTGGCCGCGTACTCCGCCGCTGCCTTATAGATGGTGAGGGAGAGGTCGCGGATCTGAGATGCGATGTCCTCGCCCACAAGCTCCACGCAGCGCTCGTAGGAGATGTTCTCATCATGGTCGCCGATGGCCGCCTTCGTGGACGGCGTGAACAGCGGCTCGGGGAGCTTGGATGCCTCGGTGAGGCCGGCGGGCAGGGAGATGCCACATACGGTTCCGTCGGCATCGTAGGTCTTCTTGCCGGAACCGGTGAGATACCCACGAACGATGCACTCGATCATGATGGGCTCGGCCTTCTTGACCAACATGGTGCGGCCGGACAGATAGTCGCCGTAATCGGCGAAGTCAGCCGGGAAATCGGTCGTGTCGATGGACACCATATGGTTGGGCACGAGGTCGGCGAACTTATCGAACCAGAACGCGGAGATGCGATTGAGCACCTCGCCCTTGTAGGGAATCTCGTCGGGCAAGATGTAATCAAATGCGGAGATACGGTCGGAGGCAACCATGAGCAGGTTGTCGCCGGCGTCGTAAATGTCACGGACCTTGCCCCGGGAATCGGGACGGCGCTCCATCGTGGTCATGTGCGTCAACTCCTTACGCGAATGTCATCGCCGCTGTTGAGAAATCTTCCCTCACAACGGCCTGTTCCTGGCGGAGCGGCAGCGGCGTTGTCCCGCTCCTTTACCGCCATAGCACAGCTAATATTTCATTGTAGTGGATGACGCCTCCTCTTCCAGCTCACGGGGAAGATGAATCGTAAAAGTCGTACCCTTTTCAAGTTCGCTCTCCACCGCGATGAAGCCATGATGGCGCTCTACGATCTGCTTGGTCACGGCCAAGCCAACGCCCAGACCGCCTGCCTCACGAGCGCGGCTGGCATCTGCGCGCCAAAAACGACCGAATATCCTCGCAAGATCATCTTTTGCGATGCCAATACCCGTATCTGATACCGTCACCATCACATGTTTGCGGTCGCCATGGATCGAAACAACCACCCATCCATCTTCGGGCGTATAGCGCATGGCGTTGCTCATAAGGTTGATAATGCATTGCGTGATCATGTCCGCGTCGCACGTGATGACCGCCGAACGACCTTGCATCTCATTAACGAACCGCAGATGAAGCCCCTTGTTGTGGAAGAGTTGATGCTGATTGTTCACGATGTTTTGCGCCAGCTGCACAATGTCGACCTTGTCGAGCCTGAGGGGCGCGGTGTGATTCTCCAATCGGGAGAGGTCGAGGGTCTGCTGCACGAGACGTGCCAAGCGGCGAGTCTCCGCGGCGACCGTCTCAAGATGCTCGGCGTCTGTGGGATACACTCCGTCTTGCATGGCTTCCACGGTCGCCTGCATGGCCATGAGCGGCGTGCGCAGCTCATGAGCCACGTCGGACGTGAGACGACGTTCGCGCTTGAGGTCGCGCTCCAAGCTGGCGGCCATCTCGTCGAATGTCTCGCCCAGCTGATCGATTTCATCCTCTCCCCGCATGTTCGTCCGTGCCGAAAGATCACCCTCGCGTATCCGGCGGGCGGTGTCGGTGATGGTGCGGACGGGATTGGTAAACATGCGCGAAACAAGGAAGCCAATCACCACCGCCATAAGGACCGCGATAAAAGCAGCGAGTCCCATGGCGTTGAACGTCCGCTCGCGAAACGCCGTGTCTGCCTTGGTGAGCAGTGCATCACTACCCAACACCCAAAGACGGAGAGAGCCGATCTCGCCCCCATTGCTATCCACGATGGGGGCGACCACGGCGGACTCGGGATCGGTTGGGGCTTTAGAAACGGGGCTGCGGGTGCCCAGCCCTCCATCTGACTTGTCGGCAGTACTCGCCATTGCGGCGGCAGGCCACGTGTCGTCATACATGATAGCGCCACCGGCATCTTTGACCTGCATACCGATGTCGTCTGACAGGGTGCTTGACTCCGCCACGGTCTTAATGGCATCGACGCTCCACTCGCCGGCATCCTCGTATCGCTCGGCGAGCTTCTCGGCGGCAACTTGGGCAATCTCCTCGACATTGGCACGTGTGTAATCCGAAAACGCGCCACCCCAAACCACCGTGACCACGAGTGCCAAGATAACGACCGTTACAAGCGATGTCATGGCGAACGAGAGCGCCATGCGCCCGCCATAGCTCATGCCCGACCGCGGCATGGGATGAGGCGTATTCCAACTCGCTCGCGGCGACGGCTGCTCCGCCTCGGCTCCGTGTTTTCCAATGACCAGGCGCTCCATGAATCCCCCTACCGCACCACATAAAATGGGCGCCACGTGATGCGGCGCCCGGCGTGAGTCGTGTTACTTGTCCGCCTTGTCAGGCTGCGCGGGTGCCTCAAAACGATATCCGACACCGTGCACGGTATAGAGCCACTTGGGCTTTTTGGGATCATCCCCCAGCTTGGCGCGCAGGTTCTTCACGTGACTATCGATGGTGCGCTCATAGCCCTCAAAGTCGTAACCGAGAACCTTCTCCACGAGCTCCATACGGTTGTACACGCGGCCGGGATGGCGAGCGAGCGTGGTGAGGAGCTTAAACTCGGATGCGGTGAGGTCAACTTCCTTGCCCTCAACCAGAATCTTGTGCCCAGAGATATCGATGACCAGATCGCCAAAGTCGAGGACCTCGACCTGCGGCTCGTCGGCAAGGTGAGTGCGGCGGAACAAGGCGCGCACGCGCGCCACGAGCTCACGCGGGGAGAAGGGTTTGATGAGGTAGTCGTCCGCACCGAGCTCGAGGCCGATGATACGATCCTCAACCTCTCCCTTAGCGGTAAGCATGATAATCGGCACATCAGAGGTGTCACGGATGGCACGGCACACACGCTCACCGGAAAGCTTAGGGAGCATAAGGTCGAGCACGATCAGGTCAAACTGGTGCTTCTCGAACTCCTCAACGGCGGATTGACCGTCGCCAACACCCACGACCCAATAACCTTCACGCTCAAGATAGGCTGCCACCGCGTCGCGGATGGCCTTTTCATCCTCAACCAACAAAATCTTACGTGCATCTGAAGCCATGGGCGGCCTCCTCGTCTCGCAAACAAACGTCGTTTTATTCTAGCGCACACAAATGGCGCACACCTTTAACGAAGTATGCCCAATCTGCGGAGTGCTCAATCATTGGCGCGGGCGGCATTGGATAGCAGGCGCGCTTTACAGAGCGAACACCCGCAGACGCACCAACGCCGGTAAGCCGTCGTCACCTCGCACGGTGGCATACGTCACCAGACGATCCGTCGTTCCCTCGCTTGCCGGATAGTCGCCAAAATCAAGCGCCTTATCTGGGGCCGTGAGGATTGCATAGGTCTGGGCACTTGTGTCGACCACAAAATGCGAGGACTGGGCTTTGATGACGTACAGACTCCCCTTGCCCGTGACGCAGGCGAGCGGCTCGCGGCTCAAATATACGAACGGACCACCCGAGTTGCCGATGAACGTGCCCATGTTCCCCAGGCTGCCGCCGTGGCCGTAGTTTGCCTCGACCGAAAAGGCAAAACTTTCGCCCATGAACACAGCTTCGAAGGGACTGACCGTTTCGGGCATGACCAGCTGGGCGGCAACCTTATTGTTATTCTGCAGGTCAAGCGCGGTGAGCCCGTAATATGTACCATCATCGGAATTGACGCGGGGGGCGATGGTGAGGTAACCGTCGCTCACACGCGGCCACGTCGCAAAGCGACCGGGACTCTCGTACAGGTCCTTACCCTTCTCGTCTCCCACGTTCCACAGGTAGCAATGGGAGAACTCCGAGCTCTTGGCTCCCGTCGCAAAGGGCATCTTCTGCCAGATGACCGAAGATCCCGTTGCGGTAAAACGAGCCGGCTCCCAATCGACATCGCCTTTGTCGAGCTCAACGGGATCTCCAACAAGCACCCCGTTCTCGAGTGCCTGGGCAATGAGTACCC
Organism: Collinsella sp.; assembly: GCF_052346665.1. Taxonomy (NCBI): domain Bacteria; kingdom Bacillati; phylum Actinomycetota; class Coriobacteriia; order Coriobacteriales; family Coriobacteriaceae; genus Collinsella; species Collinsella sp. The sequence goes on along the minus strand of NZ_DAWDUX010000028.1, from coordinate 13,181 downwards.
AAGCTCCCGCCGCATAGTCCATCTCAACCCACGCGTACACCTGCTCCGAGCAGCGAACATCGTGGAACGCATGGGTCTTTCCCACTATCGGTTCCGACACCAGAGTCGACGTGTTTCCGCTGGCGAGAGAAATGATGCCGAGCGTGTTGATCGTGCGGGCGCTCGCCGGGGCCTCCAGCAGTGCCGCCCACGACCCCTCGCAGTGGAACGGGACAGTACCCAAGGGAAGGTCCCATTCATATTGGGCGGTCAGGGTGTTGTCCACCCCTCCGAAGTCCTCGGTGACGTTGGTGATCTTCGAGTCGTCCGTGATGACCTGCGGCTCACCGCTCACATTCGCAGCGCCGCCATCTGATCCACAACCCACAAGGGATATTGCCGTGAGCGCTGCTCCGGCGGCCGCAGTTCCCTTGAACAGCGTTCGACGGCTCACGTTGCGAGAAACAGTGGCACGGCGATCGGTTCGCGAATCGAAATGGTACTCCCTAGTTTTCATGGCAGCTACGCCCGAACCTTAGCCTGAGCTTCGCGTAAGGCAAGCGTGAGTTGATCGGCACAAGAGGTCTTACGCGGCCCGCAGGTGTTTCCCTGCAAAAGCTCGACGATGGAGTCAACCGGTTGGCCGGCGACAAGCCTACCAATGGCCTTGAGGTTACCGTTGCATCCTCCGTCGAACGCCACATTTTCGATAGTCGAGCCATCATCCGAGAGTTCCACGTGAATCATACGGGCGCACACGCCGCGCGGTCTGAAATCAAGATCGATCACAAAGGTGCCTTTCCCTAACATTTTTCACTGCTGCCAGTATGCCACACAGCATGTATCGGCAACATGACTCCATCTTGTCATCGTTATGGAAAGGGCGGACCCTAAAGGCCCGCCCTTTTCGGTCGTTCTTGTTGAGTGCCCTACTCGGAAGCCTCGAACAGGAATGGAGTGGTCCAGCCATCCGGCACGGCACCCTGCTGGCCGTCGCCCAGGTCAATCTTGCTCCAGCCCTCGGGGATGCCGCCTTCGCCCTCCCAGGCACCAACCTGGTGGCAACCGGCACAAGTGAAGACGCTCTGGTCGTGCATGCGGTGGCAGGAATTGCACTGCTGCACGCCGTGGTAATCGCTATGCGGATCAAACGAGAGGTCCTTCGTGGAAGACTCACTCGCACCGGGCATGATGCCGGCACCCGCGTGGCAACCGCTCTGCAGGCAAAACTCATTGGTGTAGGTCACCTTGGCGAGCGGCGTATCGTGATCGCCGGCCAGCTGGGACTGCACCATGCGGGCAGAGGTGCCCAGGGTGTTCTCATGGCAGTCAAGGCACTTTCCATTCACAACGGCCTTGTGGGCATACGCCAAAGAATCGGTCTGATTTTCGAACGTGTCGTAATACTTGCCCATGGTGCTGTGGCACAGAGCGTCGCAGTAACCGGGGGTAGCACGCCAGGCCCAGCCGGCAACGCCGAGAACGGTCACCGCCACCACGGCGGCAATCACGATGGGCAGGCGCTTGCCCTTCCAATCGCGCTTCTTCTTGGGAGTCTCGGGCGTGGCCTCGGCCGCGCTCGTCTCCTTGATCTCATCAGCCATACTTGCTCCTCTAGATCAGACGGTCTACGCAGACAGCGCCGGGTTGTCGCCGCAGTACTTCTCAAGAATATGGTCGTACGTGCGCGTGCGCTTGTCGTACGAGGTGCCACCCTCGGTCAACAGACCGCGCGACTCAAGATCCTCGGCGATATCGCTCATGCCAAGGTCGTTCAGGCACTCCTTGGTGGGGCAGCCGAGCTTTTCGTCCCAGCCAAAGCGCTTATAGAGCATGGTAAGGGCTTTCTTCCAGTCCTTGCGCTCCATCTTGTCGGTGCCGGGGGTGAAGGGCTCGATATCCGGATCCTTCTCGAAGACCCACTCGGTAATGACATCATGGACGTTGCGCATGTCGTTGCAGCCCACGTTGCCGTCCTTGTCCTTCATGCCGCGCACGGTGTTGGCACGCTGGAGCGTCATGATACGCTCACCAGCCTTGTACAGGTCGTCAATGGTGACTTCCTGGCCGGTGACCGCGGTGTAGAACTGGGCCTCGAGGTCCAGGTCGCCGCGATAGCTGCGCTCCTTGGCGGGGGCCATGGCCATCGGCCATACCCAGTTGCACAGAACGAGGGAGTCGTGCAGAACGTCGGTGACGATGCTCCACCAGGCGAACTCGGCTTTAGCCTCGTTCATAGGGGTGTAATCCTTGGTGGCGTCGATAGCGCCCTCGCCCCACATCTCGGCAGCCATCTCCTCCTTGAGCTCCTGCGGCAGGCCGCAGCCCTGGAAGTTGACGGCGGAGTGGATCATGTCATCGCGGTTGAACATCATGTTGTACAGACCGCCAGTCTGGCCGAAGCACTCGATGGAGTGGTGGACCGGCCAACCGCGGTAGTTGATGAGCGCGGACTTGGCGTTGTCGAACCAATCCTCGCAGCCCCACTCCTTGGTCCACACGATGGGACCGTGGCCGAGCCAGGAGATCGGCTTGTTCTCCGTATCGTTGGAAGCGATGTCCAGCAGGATCTTCACGAAGCTGGAGGGATCGCCACCATGCAGAATCGCGTCGAAGTTGTACTCGGCCATCTGCTCGGCGGGAACGTGCTTCTCGAGGATGCCCGCGGAGTAGGTGTAGGCCAGGTCGCGGTAGAGCTGCGCGTAGTTGCACCACAGGCCGAGGTCATCGACGGTGGCAGAGATGAGCATGTTGTAGTTCACAGAGAGGTCGGTCAAGGTCTTGCCGTCCTCTTCGTAAATTCCCTCGGCCTTGAGGAAGGACTGCATATAGGCCGTGAAGGGGAAGTTGGGCACGCAGGTGTTGCCCTGGGACTCGTAACCGGTCTTCTCCTGGACGAACGGCACGTGCACCTGTGCGTAGCAACGAACGGGGCAGCCGTGGCAGCCGGCCATCTTGACCGTGTACTTCTCGGCGGCGGGGCCCATGTCCTTGGTAGACTTCATGCAGCGGTAACCCATGGTGTTGGGCTCGAACGGCTTGGGCTCGCCGGTCTCGATGGGACCACCTTCGGCAGCAGCCCAATAAAGGCCCTTCTTGGCGGTCCAGCGGGAACCGGCGTCGTAGTACTCGGCCCAGGACTGCTGGGTGCTCGGGACGACGTGGTTGTTGTTGGAGCCGATGACCTGGGCGATCATGTAGTCGGAGAGGTCGGCGACCATCTGCGGGTCGGCCACGTGGACCGCCTTGGTGCCGCGGATGACGACGGCCTTGAGGTTCTTGATACCAAAGACGGCACCCAGGCCGGCGCCGGCGGAGTGGGAACGGGTGTTCATCACGCAGGCGTAGGGCAGCAGGTTCTCACCGGCGGGGCCGATGGCGGCGGCGCAGCACTCGGCACCGTGCTTCTTGCACAGGGCCTCGGTGGTCTCGCGGGTGCCCTTGCCCCACAAGGCAGAGGCATCCTCGATCGAGATCTTGTCGTCGTCAATGAAGATGTAGACGGGCTTGTCGGACTTGCCCTCGATGATCAGACCGTCATGGCCGGAGTACTTGAGCATCGCGCCGAGCTGGCCGCCGCAGTGCATGTCAACGACCAGGTGGTCGGTGGTGAACGTGGACAGGGACGCCCAGGTGGAGCGACCCGCCAGCGGCACTCCGGAGCCGGTCAGGGGACCGACGGCGAGAACGGCCTTGTTCTCCTCGTCCATCCAATCGACCTCGGGGCCGACCTCGTCGTACATGATCTTGTTCGCGAAGCCCATACCGCCGATGTAGTCCTTCTGCATCTCGACATCGGACTCTTCGGTGATATCTCCGCTCGTAAGGTTGACGCGGGCGATCCAGCCAGCCCAACCGTAAGAGGTTTCAGCCATTGCGCTTCTCCTTTACTGGGCGATCTTGCCGCCGCCGACGAAGTCCTGGACCTCGCTGACGTAGGGCCACTTGATCTCGGAACGGGTGGGGCCGGAGGAGTGGTTCACGTTCTCCCACTTGATGAGCTCGAGAGCGCCGTTGGGGCACTGGTCGGCGCAACGGCCGCAGGCGATGCACTTGGTGGACTTGTGGGTCTCGGTGTTCACCACGGGCATGTGCCACGGGCAGGCGGCGACGCAGGTGCCGCAGCCCACGCACTTGTCGGGGTCGACGGTGCGCGTGCCGTTCTCCATGGTGATGATGGCCCCATGCGGGCACGACGTCTGGCAAAGAGCAGTTGTGCACATGTGGCAGGCGCGGATCTGCCACTCGCAGGAATAGTAAATGCCGTCGGAGGACTCCCAGTCGGAGCCGAAGTTGAAGCCGTCGTGCACGTGGATGCGGGCGGCGGCGGGCTGAGATGCACCATCGTTTTGCAGGGTGCACATCATCTCGCAGCGCTGGCAACCGGTGCAGCGAGCACGGTTGACCTTGAGCACGTGGGCCGGGGTCGCGTAGTAATCGACCTCGCCCTTTGAGCTCGTGGGGGCCGCGGCGGCGGAATCCGGGAGCAACCCCAGCGCCACCATGCCAGCCACGAACGCGCCCGACACCTTCACAAACCCACGACGGGTAAAGAAGGAGTCGAGACGATCCGCACCGGAGCCGACCTGCTCCATGGCGGTGTTCTCTTTCATAGTTCCCTCCCCTATTTGCTTCACGGATGAGGCTACACCCGCGGAACCTTGAAGCGCTGTGCGCGGCGAAAATGCGCACATGCAGACACGTTCAATTATGCCTGAATAAGGCGTTTAAGCCGCAGATGCTCATTATTCTATTTAGAGAATAATGAGCATCGTTCTTACGTACATGAGGAGGGCGGCCATACTTGGATACCAGCCCGTGTCGGCGCGTGGCGCTACTCGATCTCTCCGGCTTCGCGCAGCTCCTGGTCCACACGCTCGTCGCGCAGGGAACAATTCTCGGTGAGCAGGCAGTTAGGGCACATGCTTTCGCACCTGATAACCTCGTTGAGCTGGGCGAGGTTGCATCCCTTGATGCGCAACAGGTAATCGCCGATGATGGCACGCACGGCCTCGATGGCGTAGGTGAGGGTGTACTTGCGGCCATTCGGCAGGCCGTCGAGCGCCTCAAGGATGTCCTCCTTGGTTATGGCGAGAGCTTCCTCGAACGTCTTGCCGCGCAACATCGTGGCGAGCGCGGTAGCACAGGCGATGGCCGCGAGGCAGCCGTGGCTGCGAAAGCCAACCTCGATGAACGTCTCGGTTTCGGGGTCGATCTGCGCGAACAGCTGCATCTGCACCGTGCCGCGTTTCTCCTTGCCCACGCTGCAAAACGCGTTGGCCCCGTCGGGGATGCCGCCGTTTTTGGCATCGGCGATGAGGTCGAGCGAACGCTCGGAGTACTCCGTGATGGGTGCGTCGTTCTCGATCTGGTACATGTCGGGCGTGCGCAAAAACGGTGTGTCCTCGGTCAGACGACGCTTTGCCATAAACGTTTCCCTTCTCCCATTCCCAATCGGGGACGTAGTCGTTTGGTACATATGTCGAGGAGGCGTGCCCAAATGGCACGCCCAATGGCACGGCAGGCGGCTCGAACTCCTATGGATTGCGGAACTTCTCCACGCCGTACCATTCGGCCAACGCCTTGCCCTGCGCAGGGCTCAGATGGCGCGTGGAATAGAAGAACGACTCGTTCAAGCTGGTCGTGGTGAGCTCAATGTCCGCATACGCGTCGTCGCCTGTCGCGCGCTCGTAGAGTTCGGCAACCTTCGAGGCGGACCACAAGTAAGGGCTGTTGAGGAAGTCAGACGCCGCCGTAGGCCGCGGATACACGCGAGACTCCATGCGAATCACATCCGCAAACGTCGCTAGGTCATCCCCCTCCGCCGTGTTGAACAGTGCATGGGCAAAACTGTGGGACATGATCGGCTTGGAGTATAGGTACACCCCTGACTTGCCGTACAGCACCACGATATCCGTCACGTCGTGCTCGGGTAGAGGATCGTCCAGGCCCAGCTCATCGAGCTCGGGACGATCATCATACCCCACAGGCGCTTCCTGCCTGCCGATTGCAGGGGAGTCCTCTGCATGCGGATGCTCCTCAATATAGGAGAGCAGCTCGTCCGCGAACGCTTTCGCATCCACGCCCGCGGGCGTGAACGCGCGTTTCACCCAGCGCTCGGGGGAGGTGAGCTTGCCGTCCGCCGACCGATGGCGCAGGTCGGAGAGGGCCTGGTCCGCTGCAATCAACCAATCGTTACGGGCGTGAATAGCGGCGAGGCCCTCAGGCGTAGGGGCTCCATCGTCCTTTTCACCGTCATCGTTGGGCGTGGATGAGGGGGCGCTGTCGGATCCACCCGGCGCGAAGTGCGGAGCCTCGACGGCAACCGCATCCTCGACAGCGGTGTTGGCAACGCATCCCGCACACCCTTCTACCGGCTCAAATTCCTCGCTCATGACTCACCTCAAAACTCCGCCCCTCATGTAATGGAAAAGGGACGGGACCGATCCATATGCATGCCAGTGTACCAGCATACCTGTGAATCGGCCCCATCCCCTATCGTGCGAATGAAGCCAAGTCGGCGCGAAGCCTACCCAAAATGGTGCAATTGGGGTACGTCCCCAATTGCACCATTACACTATTCGATTACTTGACGGCGCGGTTCGCCGCCTTCTTGCGGTCGGTGGCGTTCAGCAGGCGCTTGCGCATGCGAATGTTCTTGGGGGTGACCTCGACCAGCTCGTCGTCGATGATGTACTCGAGCGCCTCCTCCAAAGAGAAGGTTCGTGGCGGCACAAGCTGCACCGAGATGTCGGCGGTGGAAGAACGCTGATTGCCCAGGTTCTTGGTGCGCGCGATGTTCACGACCATGTCGCCCGGCTGGCTGCGCTCGCCCACGAGCATGCCCTCGTAGCACTCGGTACCCGGCTCAACGAACAGGGAACCGCGCTCCTGCAGGGTACCCAAAGCGTAGGCGACGGCCTTCTCTGTGGTCATAGCAATCATGGCGCCGTTCTTGCGGCCGCCGATCTCGCCGGCATACGGGCCGTACTCGAGGAAGGTGTGGTAGAACACACCCTCACCGTGCGTGACGTTGAGAATGCGGTTCTTGAGACCCATGATGCCACGGGTGGGGATGCGGAACTCGACGTGAGTGACGGACGTGCCCGTCTCCATACCGGTCATAGTGCCACCGGCGTTGCCGAAGATCTCGATGACCTTGCCGGCGTACTCATCGGGGCACTCCACGACGGCCTGCTCGATGGGCTCCTGCAGGGTACCGTTCTCATCCTTCTTGAATAGAACGCGCGGGCGACCAACTTGGAACTCGTAACCCTCACGACGCATGGTCTCCATGAGAACGGAAAGGTGCAGGATGCCACGACCGCTCACCTCGACGCCGCTCTTGTCGGGCAGCTCCTCGATGCGCATGGTCACGTTGTTCTCGCGCTCGTTGAACAGGCGCTCCTTGAGCTGGCGAGCACCCACGATGTCGCCGTCGCGACCCACGAGCGGGGACGTGGAGGCCTCGAACACGATGGACAGAGTGGGCGGATCGATCTCGATGGGGTCGAGCTCGACGGGATTCTCGGGATCGGTATACACGTCGCCGATGTCGGTGTTGTCCACGCCAACCACAGCCGCCAGGTCACCGGCGCTCACCTCGGAGCACTCGGTACGACCCAGATAGTCGAAGGTAAAGAGCTGCTTGACGGTAGCCGTCTTGCGCTCGCCATCGTTCTTCACAACGAGAATCTGGTCACCCGTGTGGATAGTGCCGGAGTACACGCGGCCGATGCCGATGCGGCCAACGAAGTTGGAGTGGTCGATGGTGACGCACTGCATGGCGAGCGGTCCGTCGATGTCCACCTCAGGCGCGGGAAGGTCGTTCACGATCATGTCGAGGAGCGGATACATGTCCATGTTGCCGTCCTCGGGGTCGAGGCGGGCGTAGCCGTTTACGCCCGAGCAGTACACAACGTGCTCCATGGCGAACTCAAGCTGCTCGTCGGTGGCACCGAGGTCGGCCATGAGATCCAGGCAATCGTTGTATGCCTTCTCGGGATCAGCACCGGGACGGTCGATCTTGTTGATGACGATCATGATGGAGAGGCCGGTGTCGATGGCGTGGCGCAGCACGAAGCGGGTCTGGGGCATCGGGCCCTCAAAAGCGTCGACGAGCAGCAGCGCGCCATCGGCCATGCGCAGCACGCGCTCGACTTCGCCGCCGAAGTCGGCGTGGCCGGGGGTATCGATGATGTTGATCTTGACGTCGTTGTAATCGATGGAGATGTTCTTGGCGAGAATGGTGATGCCGCGCTCGCGCTCCTGATCGTTGGAGTCGAGCACGCGGTCTTGCACCTCCTGGTTGGCGCGGAAGGCGCCGGCGGCGCGCAGCAACTTGTCGCACAGAGTGGTCTTGCCATGGTCGACGTGGGCGATGATGGCGATGTCTCGCAGATTATCTACGCGCATGGGCTTCCCCTTATCCTTTAGCTCTTCGATGCGCAAGCCTTCATCCGGCAAAGCGCCCAACATAGTCGGTAATCGGTTTTTGCACGGCGGTATTGTATCTGTTGTGACGCTCACAAGCTGTTGTATCCAGCGGTTTTGCCGCCTTACACATAAGTGTGACAAAGAATGGGGCGCCTATGCCGCGCGATGTGGCACAGACGGCCTACAACAGCGGGGGCTCTTCGCCAGCAGGCTCGGGATCGCACCAACGGAAATTCTCACCAGTTCCGGCACCCTCGTAGAGCACATATGCCGAATAGCCCAGGGACATACCGCGCTGGTAAAAGCTCACAACGATGGCATCTTGGAACTCGCAGTCGAGCTCCACACCACCTGCGTAGGCGATGGCGTAGCGATCGAGCGGGCCAACGTGATCGGACTGGATGCCCGCCGCGTTCGACTCGACAAAATGCTGGGCACCCTCCAGGCACGCCTCGGGGCCATCCTCGGTAAAGCAGGCTTGATAGCGATTGGCATGAGCATCCTCGGCAATGAGGACCACACCGAGATCCTCGCCATCGGCAAGTGCATTGAGATAGCCGTCGAGCAGATCACACACCATGGAATCGAGCTCGGGGGAAACCTCGTCCTGCTGCACGTCGTTCATCTCGTCTGCCATGACCTGCTCCTTAAAAGCAAAAAGGCACCGACTATGCCGATGCCCCATCAGTTCATATGGTGGAGGTTAGGGGGATCGAACCCCTGACCTCAGGCTTGCAAAGCCCGCGCTCTCCCAGCTGAGCTAAACCCCCACTGTAGTAATAAACACCCCAGCGGCGACTCGGCTCTCGCTGGGGTGTTTATTGCGAAAGAGGTGGTGGACCTGACAAGGTTCGAACTTGTGACCTCCCGGTTATCAGCCGGACGCTCTGACCAACTGAGCTACAGGTCCAACGCGGGGATTAATATAGCCCAGGTACCAAAGGCGCGTCAACACCTTTTTCATTATTTTTGAGGACTCCTTTTTGAGGGCGAAGTTCCCACGGGCTCAGAGGGCCCCAATGTGAACAAATACACGGACTGTGATCGCGCCTGGCTTCATCGCGACATTTGGGTATTATGTCTGTTCACCGTCCACATCTCGCCGCGCACATCTGGAGGTTTGCATGATTCGCGTCGATATCGAAAGCATCGTCATGGCCTCGGGACCGGTGCCCTCCGTCGTCGTCCTGCGCGAGCGCAAAAACGGCGCCACCGCCGATGCGCCTCTGCGTGCGCTGTCCATCCAAACCGGAGCCTACGAGGCCGCCTCTATTGGCAATGGCATCGACTCCGACAAGGCGGCTCCGCGACCCATAGCGCACGACCTGCTGCTCAACACCGTTAAGGAGTTGGGAGCCCGCGTGGAACGCGTGGAGATCAACCGTTGGGATGCACCTGTGTTTTATGCCGACATCGTACTTGAGTGCATGGGGAATGCCGCGGAGTCCGAGGTGTCGGAGCAAGGAGATGGCGTGCGCGAGATTAAGCTCGACGCCCGTCCGAGCGATGCCCTCGCCCTCGCTACGCGCTCAAACGCACCCATTTACGTTGAAGACGATGTCATGAACCGCGCCGGAAGCATCTCGTACCAAGCCGCGCGCGATGAGCAGTCGTCACAAGAGGAAATCGAGCGCTTCGATGAGTTTGTCAAAAACCTGAGCCCCGACGATTTCTAGGATTGGGTCATCATCCCAACCACGGCGGCCGAGCCAGCTCGCTTCCATGTCCTCAACGGTAGAATCGACGGTAAACGGGACGACCGGTGGGCGGACGGGCAGCGGGGAGCTATAAAGGCCCTCAAATGCGGCAATCGCCCCCAACGATGTGAAGCATCCCGGATAAGGTTGAACATACATGTTAGGAAGGGCCGGAGCCACTGCGGTGGCACCCCAGCGTCGCCTTGGGGCGTCGGTGCGGGAACGTCGATCCATCCCGAGAGATACATAAGCAGAATTGCAGCAGGCTTGTCGCGCCAGGGCATTTCCATGGGGGCGCCGCCCTGCAGCACCACCACCGTCCGCGGATTCACCGTGCACACTCGCTCGATGAGCTCGACCTGACCTTTGGGCATGGCCATGAGCCTGCGATCGAAACCCTCGGATTCGTATCGCGCGGGAAGGCCCTCAACCACGACCGCAACATCCGCGTGCGCTGCGGCCTGCTCCGCATCACGCAGGAGTCGCTCGCTCGTCTCGCCCATAATCGGTTCGTAGCCATCCGCATAGCGCGCGGCAAAACCCCGTTGCTCCAATCGATACCATAGATTGTCGATGAACTTTGGATTGATGCGCGATGAGCCCGAACCTTGGTAGCGAGGCATGCGCTGACCCCTTTGCTTTGGATGCCGCATACCATAGCGGCACCCAACTCGCCGGATATCAGGGGATCCTCACTGAAATACTCAAAATTGCGACCACATAGTGGATGACGTTTGATGTTCACCCCGGCCCGAGGACTACGTCGACTCCCTGCCTGCGGGCCTCCTCGCCAATAGCCGCGCTTTTTCTTCGAGCGTCATCCCCACGGCCTCCCCCGCGCCTGTCGACCACAGAAACCTTGTACCCACGTATGAACACCCGGCGCGAAAGCGCGCGCCCGTTTTCGCGGAGGGCGGGGTCGGGCACGCCACCCACCAGAAAGGCCCCTTTACGGGGCCTTTCTGGTGAAGTGCGCTGTGTCAAACGGGACTACTCGTCCATCAGGTCCTCAAGTGGCTCGCTGCCGGATCCGATGTCCACGCGGACCTCGCTGCCGGGAGCCTCGGCATCCGTCTCGCCGTCGGCCACCAGGTCGGATGAATCCCCACCCTCTGTCTCGTCGGAATCCTCGGCCGCCTTCTTGGCGCTCGTCATGCGCGCCACAGCCGTCACGCGGTCGCCGTCATCCACGCTCATCATCTTCACTCCCTGCGTGGCACGACCGGTCTGGGAAATCTCGGCGGTCTTGACGCGAATGACCGTCGCGCCCTCGGTAATGATAAAGAGCTCATGCTGCGGACCCACGACCTTCATGGCCGCCAGCGCGCCCTTACGCTCGGTCATCTGAATCGTGTAGACGCCTTGTCCACCGCGGTTTTGCTCCGGGTAGTCGGAAACCGGGGTGCGCTTGCCGTAACCGCGCTCGGTGATCACGAAAAGCTCGCCCTGGCCGCTGGTGATCTCCATGCCCAGAACCTCAGCGTCGCCCTTCATGCTGATACCGCGCACGCCGCTCGTGTCGCGGCCGGTGGCGCGCACCTGGTCCTCGCAGAACATGATGGCCTTACCAGCGGTGGTCGCCATGATGATCTTGTCGCCAGGCTTCACGCGGCGCACGCCCAGCAGGCGGTCACCGCTCTTGATGTTGATGGCGATAATGCCGTCGCGACGGGAGCGGTCGTAGGCCGCCATAGCCGTCTTCTTTACCATGCCACCCGCCGTGGCGAACATGAGGTACTCGTCCTCAGGGAACTCGCGGCAAGAAATGACAGAAGCGATCTTCTCGCCGTCCTCAAACGGCAGTAGATTCACGATAGCGGTGCCGCGCGCCTGACGCGTGCCCTCGGGCAGCTCGTGCACCTTGAGGCGGTACACCTTGCCACGCGTGGAGAAGAACAGCACGTACTCATGGGTGCTGGCGATGAACATCTCGTCGATGACGTCGTCTTCCTTGAGGCTTACTCCCGAGACGCCCTTGCCGCCGCGTTTCTGCGCGCGATACGCGGCCACCGGGATGCGCTTGACGTAACCAGTGTGGGTGATGGTAACGACCATGTCCTCGTCGGCGATGAGGTCCTCGACATTCAGGTCCTTCTCGGCACCGGTGATCTGGGTGCGGCGCTTGTCGCCGAACTTGCGGGCGATCTCGCGCATCTCCTCCTTGATCACGCCGAGGATCTTCTCCTCGTGCGCGAGCAGGTCCTCGTAGTAGGCGATGGCGCGGCGCAGGCCGGCGAGCTCTTCCTCGATCTTGTCGCGTTCCAGGCCGGTGAGACGGCGGAGCTTCATCTCGAGGATGGCCGTGGTCTGCTCGGGCGTGAAGCCGAAGCGCTCGATGAGGCGCGCGGAGGCCTCCGCGTCCGTCTGCGAGGAGCGGATGATGGAGATGACCTCGTCGATGTGGTCGAGCGCGATGAGGTAGCCCTCGAGGATGTGGGCGCGGGCCTGGGCCTTCTTGAGGTCGAACCGGGTGCGGCGGGTCACGACGTCGACCTGGTGGTCGATGTAGTGCGAGAGCATCTCACGCAGCGACAGGCACTTGGGCACGCCGTTCACGAGCGCAAGGTTGTTTGCGCCGAAGGTCGTCTGCAGGGAGGTGTACTTGTACAGGTTGTTGAGCACGACCTGCGGGATGACGCCCTTCTTGAGCTCGATGACGAGGCGCAGGCCCTTTTGCGTGGACTCATCGCGCATATCGGAAATGCCCTCGATGCGCTTCTCGTTGACGAGGCTCGCGATCTTCTCCTGCAAGGTGCCCTTGTTCACCATGTACGGAATCTCGGTGAAAACGAGGCGACTGCGGCCGGTCTTGGTGGACTCCACATGTGCCTTGGCGCGCACCGTGATGGAGCCGCGTCCGGTCTCGTAGGACTGACGGATGCCGTCGGTACCCATGATGAGGGCGCCGGTGGGGAAGTCGGGGCCGGGCATGATCTGCATGAGCTCGTCGACCGTCGCGTCGGGATGGTCGATAAGGCAGCAGGTCGCCTCGACGGCCTCGTTCAAATTGTGCGGTGCGATGTTGGTCGCCATGCCGACCGCGATGCCCTGACTGCCGTTGACCAGCAA
>NZ_DAWDUX010000027.1:27290-31593 GCF_052346665.1 Collinsella sp. | reverse complement strand
GCGCTCCCTCGCCGGAAGTCACCGCACCTAAACCGGGCACACCCGTCACGCGCACACAGGCATCGTGATTGACCGTCTGGCTCTTGTCGACCTTGGACGCGCGCTGGAGCGCATCGAGCCTGATGGCCTCCAAGACGGCGAACTGCGAGCCGTCGGTGCGCTTGTTGATGTTCTTGATGAGGTCATGCATGGGCAGCGGGTAGAACTTGAGCTGCTCGGCGATCTCCTTGGCCAGTGCCTCCCATTCAGCGGCGGCGGCATCGCGCGCGTCGAGGAGCTCGATCTTTGCCCAAAGTGCATCGAAGTTGATGGGCTGCGCCCCGCGGGCGGCATCAATCGCCTGCTCGCGAACGGTGGAACCCTCATCGAGGCTCGCGGCGATCAGGCGCGTCTCGTAACTGCGGACGTACCCCACCCAATCGGAGAGGGCCTCCGTGGCATAGAGCGTGTACATACCTGCGAACTCGCCCGTAATGCCGCGCCCCCACCCGTTGAGCCAGTGGGCTGCAGACGGGCTCTTGCTCTTGCCCCATCCCGATACGTCGTTTTGGATGCGATACGTCGGCACCATCGTGCCGTTCGCATCGGCGCGCAGCTCATAGGTGAGCGTGGCGGCGTGGCCGGGCTGGCCCACCACGAACGAGGGCACGCCGACCATACCGTTGAGGTTGGCGAAGGTCTTGGCGAGGGCTCCGCACACGCCACCCTTCTCAAACACCATCCAGAGACGGTGGTACTTGGTCTTATCCTGTGTGGCACCCGGAACGGAAGAAACGTCGCCGCAACCGATGTGATAGAGGTCGTTCGCCTCGGCATTCGGGAAGTGCGCGTCCGTGTAGGAAAGCTGGTACTTCTCCTTCCAGCCGCCCTGCCAGACTTTGAGGGGCTTGCCGGGCGCACCGTTGGAGGACTTCATCTCCTCAACAGGGCCGTTGAACTCGGCATCGTTGTAAAAACGCACGTTGCTGTACCCGCCGTTGCTCGCATAACCACCGTCATACCAGATGTAGGAGTACGCGTTCAGGCGACTATCCTCAGTTTTGTCGTCAGTGGCGGAGAACTTGGCGAGCGAGTAATTCGCCAACCAGGGCAGCTCCGCATCGGTGATCTGGTTTTCGAAGACCAGGCGCATGCTCTCGACCGGCAACGCGTCGAACAGGTCCTTCTTAAAGCGATAGCGCTCATCGGAGCGGAATGTCTTGATGGTGTAGTAGCGCACGAGCGGGTCGGACACAAACCCCGGATCGCCCGTCCACAGGCGCGCACGACCAGAGACATCGAGGGATGCCGCAACCATCATGCGCAGGTACACATCCGCATCGGCACCCGGTGCCGTAAGGTCGGCGGCGTTCGTCTTGCGCAGGCGCATGAAGATGCCGAGCGACTTGATGTAGTCGGCGTGGGTCGCTACGTTGTTCTTGGCATTGGTCCACACCTCGCCGCCCGTGACATAATAGCGCAGCGCCGCGAGGTCACCCATGAACCAATCGAGGAACTCGCTTGCATCGGTTGAAGAGGCCCGTAATTCGCTCAGCTGCTCATATCCGGCACGACGCACCAGCTCTCGCTGAAGAATCAGGCGCTCCGAGGCCTCGTCGAGCGTTCCGGCAGCAGCACGGGCGACAAGGTCCTGTTTTTCGACAAGCGAGCGAATCTGCGCATCGTACGATTCGAGCGTTTGAATGGCACCACCCTGGGGAGCCGCATGGGCAATTGAGGGGACAGCGATACCAGCGGTTGAAACCGTTGCGGTCGCGATCATCGCAGCCATGAGCACCGTCTTGGTGGAGCGGCCAACGGGGTTGAGTGCGGCTCGGACACGTGAGTCAACAAGACCCATGTCCTCGTAGCGAGCGGGGTTGGTCACAATGGGCTCCCTATGAGATGTAGTACGTTTGAAGTGCCAGTCCATCGTACCGAATAATCACGCTTGAGGGAATGCCCCTTGAGCCGACACATTTCTTAAGCAAAAGATAAGGCGGTGCGCCGAAGATCTCCTCTCCGGCGCACCGCCAAACCACGCGTATATGCGCTGCGGTCTAGTAGTTAACGACCTGCTCCTCGAAGTAGGACTGCGGATGAGCGCAGACGGGGCACATCTCGGGGGCGGTGGGGCCCACGTGCAGGTGACCGCAGTTGAGGCACTTCCACACCTTCACGCCCTCGCGGGTGAAGACCTCGCCCTTCTCAACGCGCTCGGCAAGCTTGTTGTAGCGCTCCTCGTGAGCCTTCTCGACGGCACCGACACCGCGGAACTTGGCGGCGATAGCGGTGAAGCCCTCCTCGTCGGCGGTCTTGGCAAACTCGTCGTACATGGTCGTCCACTCGTAATTCTCACCGGCAGCAGCATCGCGCAGGTTATCGAGGGTGCCGGGGACTTCGCCTCCATGCAGCTCCTTGAACCAGAGCTTGGCATGCTCGGACTCATTCAGAGCGGTCTCCATGAAGATGTTGGAGATCTGAACGAAGCCGTCCTTCTTGGCCCTGGAAGCGTAGTAGCGGTACTTGGTGTGGGCCTGAGACTCGCCCGCAAAAGCGGCCTCGAGGTTCTTCTTGGTCTGGGAATTCTCGAAATCCATGAATACCTCCTAGGTGGCGTAGGAATCGAAAGGCGCCGTCGATGCGCCACATCGAGCGGAACCCCAACGGGACCGCCTGCAAAGACGCCCGTAAATCTCTTGTACCCCACTCGCGCCCGCTCTTGCAAAAGCTCGCTCGATCGCCCTAGACGATCACCCACGCCCCTTCACACTCCCGGCAAAATCCCTCGCGGGCGAGATCGGTCAATATGGATTCGACGAGCTCCCCCTCAACGGGCGGACGTCCGGCAGTGCGCTCGACGTCGTTGAGGGCGGCATGCAGCGAAGCGGTGCTCGCCCGCTCGCCACGCGCCTGGGCATCCAACAACTGGCGCACGATTTCCGCCCGCTTCTGACGGCGTGAGCCTTCAAATCGCGATTGGCGCGTATATGCCTTGGCACGACGCGAGGGGTTGGGAACGGTCTTCTTGAGATACGCACCATAGTCGAGCATGGCATAGTACCAGGTGCGCGGCGTGTCATCGGGATCCTGGGGCATAGCGAAGGGGTCCGCGGACCTCGCGTCGGCAGCCATCAAGGCGCCCGGTTTCTGGCCAGCGAAGCAATCCGCTTCCGCCCCGCACGATGCGGGAGCTGCGGGACATGTCGCCTCCGCCAGCGGCACAAGTTCCCTATCGGGCACGCCCGGCACATCGGGGAACAGGTGGTGTAGAAGAACGGTGCGCACATTCGTCTCCAGGTAGACCCCTGGCAAGTCAAACGCAAAGGATCGGATGCCCTGCGCAGTCGCCGGGCCGATCCCCGGCAAGGCGATGAGCTCCTTCGTACCCGCGGGAAACACCCCATCGTACCCGCGAACGATCTCCTCAGCAGCCGCCTTGAGCGCCAGAGCGCGACGATTGTACCCCATACCCTGCCAAGCCGCGAGAACCTCAGCAGTACCGGCCTCTGCCAGCGCGAAGACGCTCGGGAACGCATCGAGCCATTCCGCCCACCGCGTCTCCACGCGGGCGACCTGCGTCTGCTGAAGCATGACCTCCGAAAGCCAGATCTTATACGGGTCGCGCGTGCGACGCCACGGAAGGTCTCGATACAAACGAACCCCTTCCGTGCGAACCAGCGTGCGGAAGGGGTCCATGTTCATCTTGAGCTCCTTAGAGGATCATGCGGCTACACGCACGAGCACCCCCTGGAGCACCCGGCGTACTCGGGAAAACGCGAGCGATCGGCGAACTTGGGGTCGACCGCGGGATGCTGCCGTCGATTGACGACGTCATCGAGCGTAACGGAGTCCAGATAATTGCGAAGCAGCTCCTGGGCTCCTATCCACAGGGGATGATAGCAGCATTCATCCATGCGAGGGCATATCCCGTCCTCCGCCGTGCAATCGTTCATGACGAGCGGGCCCTGGACCGCCTCGACGATCTGACGAATCGTCACATCTTTGGGGTCGACTTTAAGCCGCATGCCGCCGCGGACACCGCGCAGGCTCTCGATAATCCCCGCCTGCACCAGACCGTGCTGAATGGAGCGGGCAAAAGAATACGGCACATCCACCGTCTCGGCGGCCGTACGCACGGACAGAAGGCTATCCTCGCCTTCCGCCAACATGGAAAGCATGCGCAGGGCATAGTCGGTCTTGCGGGAGATGTCCATCTCTTCTCCTTGCGAGTAAACGAAATCTATTCGAGACGTTATGCGTGGTTGGCAAATAAACTCGTGGTCGAGCATAGTGCGCCATTCGGCACCGATACTGACATTGT
>NZ_DAWDUX010000027.1:18037-27280 GCF_052346665.1 Collinsella sp. | reverse complement strand
GCGTGTTTGATGCATTTGGAGAAAGGTCTGTACTGCCCCTCCTCGCGCAGATTCATCGCTTCACAACTCTACCACAAACGCAAAAAGCCCCGTCTTGCGACGAGGCTTTGATTGCGATGGCGGGAAGTACGGGGCTCGAACCCGCGACCTCCGACGTGACAGGCCGGCGCTCTAACCAAACTGAGCTAACTCCCCAGGCGGCAATTCGCGTGTGCTCCTTGCTGCGGGGATTAGTATACACAGACTTCAACTTCACACGCAAGAACTTTTTTCAAAAAAAGTTATAAGTCGATGATCTCGGCAGATAGCACGCGGCCGTCCTCGACCATAAGCCGTGCGATGGAGGCCTCCCGTCTGCCACGCGGCAGCGATGCCGACCCGGGATTGATCACCAGACACCCATGCACCCGGTCGATGCGCGGCCGATGCGTATGACCGCACACCGCAACGTTCGAGCTCGCCAACGGCAGGTCCTCGGCGTAGTGCGCCACCGAAAACCGAACCCCCTCGTACGTGAACTCGTTCACACGCGGCACATCGGGGCCGTAGTTGTAGTAACCATCGTTGTTGCCCAAAACCGCGCGCAGAACGGGAACGCTCACCTCGAGCTCCGCGTAGTTGCTCTCGGATGTGATATCGCCGGCGTGGATAAGCAAGTCGCATCCCTCGATGGCGCGCAGCAGCTCCGGAGCGAGGTAGCCATGGGTATCGGAGATGATGTCGACACGCCGCTCCATTACAGGTTCAACGCCTTCTTGAGCGGCACCACGCGCCGGCGGCTCACCGGAATGCGCTCGTCAACGCCGTTCACGCCGAGCTGGATGGCGCCCGAGGGCACCGTCTCGACGTCCTCGACATTGGCGAGGTTGACGATGTAGCGACGATGGACGCGGAAGAATCCGAACTCCCCGAGCTTGGACTCGAACTGTGCGAGCGATGTCGTGGACAGATAACGGTCGTCTTCGGTGAAAATGCAGGAGTAGTCGTCCTTCGCCATGATGAAACGGATCTGGTCGACCGGAATGAGCACCTTGCGGCCGCCCTTTTCCACCGGGATGCGCTCGATATTGGTGGGCTTGGCGGAAGTGGGCTCCGCAGTGGCGACGGGCTTGGCACGGGCAATGACCTTCTCGATCGCACGATCGAGGCGGGCCTCCTCCACGGGCTTCATGAGATAGTCGACGGCATCCACATCGAACGCCTCGACGGCATGATCGCTGTACGCGGTCACGAACACGATCGCCGGCGGGTTCTTGAGCTTGTAGAGCGCCTCGGCAAGCTGGAGTCCCGAAGCCCCGGGCATGGAGATGTCAAGGAAGACCACATCGACACGCGCCTCCATGAGCATCTCAATGGCGGAGCGGACGCTCGACGCCTCGATAATGGAGCCGATCTTGCCCGTCTGCTCGAGCAAGAACCGCAGCTCGGAACGAGCGGGTGCCTCATCGTCAACGATCATCGCACGTAGCATACCTATCGATAACCTTTCATACTGTGAGTGAGACCCGGCGAGAAGCGCCGTCCGTACGGTCCGCTCCTATTCTACCCTTCGTCATACATACTACCCTCAAGATCGAGGTGAAGGGAAATCGTGGTGCCCTCCCCCGGAGTCGACTCCACGCTTGTACGCGATTTGGGACCGTAGAAACGCTTGATGCGCTCGGAGATGTTGTGCATGGCCACGCCGGCTCCACCGCCCTGTGGTGCATTGGGGTCCGGCGCCGACAAGGATCGGTCGAACAAGCGCATGGCCGTCTGCTCGTCCATGCCCACACCGTCGTCGGACACGAGAATCGACACGGCACTCTCCCCCGCCCGCTCGACCGCGATGCGGATCGTAAGGGGACCCTCGTCCGGCATGGCATGGCGCACGGCGTTCTCGACCAGCGGCTGGATCACGAATGCGGGGATGAGGACATCCTCGGCGTCCTCGTCCACATCGACTTCGACCAAAACGCGGTCCTCGCCAAATCGCGCCTTCTCAAACTTGAGATACCGCAGCGTTTGAGCGATTTCGCGTTTGACCGCAATCAGCTGACCGGAGTTCTCGAGAGTTGCGCGGTAGAACTGGGAGAACTCGCGGAGCAACTCGCGTGCCCGTAACGGCTCGGTGCGCGTGAGCGACGCGATGGTGTTGAGCGTGTTGAACAGGAAGTGCGGGTTGATCTGGGCTTGGAGGGCGCGAACCTCCGCGCGCGCGGTGAGCTCTGCCTGGCGCTCAAGCTCAGATACGGTAAGCTGCGTGGAGAGCAGCTCGGCAAAGCCAGAGGCGAGGGCGTACTGCGTGCGATTGACGTGCCGTGGCGAACGGTAATAGAACTTGAGGGCTCCCACGGCACGTCCGCGGATCTTGAGCGGTGCGATGATACCCGCGGGGATGCTGCGCCTGCTCCCGCGCTCGCCGCGGACGTCCATGTCGCTCGTGAACGACTGCACGATGCCGTGCTCGATGACATAGCGCGTCGTGGGCGTGTGAATCGGGGAGCCCGCAGGGAAGTCATCGGCGAGCTCGCCCACGCACGCAAGCACCTTCTCTCGGTCAGTGACCGCGATGGTCATGGCGCGCGTCTCGGGTAACAGACGGCAGCATATCTCCTCGGCGCTCTCGCGCGTAAGACCGCCCGTAATGTCCTCGAGCATGCCCGAAGCAACGGCGAGCGTTTGCTCCGTGTACTGCGAGCGCAGGGTATCGGGGCTAAAGAACACATAGATGAACGCAAGCGTAAAGCACACGAGCAGGACGAGCGCGGCAACGGTGGTGACCGTCTCCACACCGTTGAGGATTGCATAACCAAAGAACCCGACCATGCTGAACACCACGAGGGCGGCGAGCAGCCTGAGCGCCTCGTTCGCGTCGAGCATTCCCGCTCGATAGCTGCCCTGGGTCATTCCCTCAAAGCTCTGTGGGCACCGGGAGCCCTCGTGCTCCGACGATGTATTCTCGGTCATCAACGCTCCAAAAGGGCGACCAGGCGCTCGTCACCCGCGAGCCCGCCCATAATACTCGGCCAAAAACTGACGAATCTGAGGTAATCGGTCTCATGGGCAGCCGCGTATTCGCGCGCATCCTCAATCCCACGGCGATAGATGTGCCAATAGCCCCGGTGCTCGCAGGTGAAAATAGAACGGATGAGCGCGGTTTTGCGCACGCGTTCATCTAGACCTCCCGAAATCCACGGACCGGGATACGGCATGAGCGAGGCGGCGGTCACCGAGTTGATATCGGGACGGCGCGAGGCGCTCGCGAGCTTGGCGCGCTCGTAATACCAGCGATAAACGTTTTGCATGAAGCGCGGGGATTCTTCCACCTGGCTCGGCGGCAAGTGCTTGACCACCCAAGCATTGTCGAACCACACATCCATTCCCAGCAAGCGCATGTTGAACAGATAGTCCAAATCCTCGCCGCGCGTGATATAGGGATCGAACGCCACGCGTTTGAACGCACGCGCGTGGATGGCAAAGCAACCGCCGCAGACGTAGTTGGAGCGCGAGATGCGCGTCCCCGCAAGGGCGCGCTCCATCCAGCGGTTGAACTCGATACGCTTGGTCCACCACCGATAGGTGATTCCGTTTTTCTTGCCGGTGTCGGCCAGGGGAGAGCCAGCCTTGTTGTAAAAATAGCCGCTCTTGGCCAGGATGGGCAGACGCTGACGCGTCTCGTGCCCCAACCCGTACAGGGCCTTGTCCATAAAGTCGGGCGCCAGAACCACTTCGTCGTCGTCCAAGAACACCACCACGTCGTGGCCGAGAATGGCCGCGCAGGCAAGACCCATGTTGCGTATGGCACCGTACCCTCGCAGCGAGACAGTCTCTCCGCGCACATTGGGGGCTATCCGGCTCACTCGATCCATGATGAACGATGCCTCGCGATTGGTGACGAGGGTCACGTCGACCGTAGGGTGCTCATCGATGATGTCCCGTACGCGATGCGCGATGCGCTCGGTCTCCTGCTGAGGACATACCAGCAGCACGATGACGCGCGGAAGATGACGGACCTGCTCGAGAGAAGCCAAGCAGCGATCAAGTTCGGGGCGGGAGGCCGACAGGTCCGACGAATGGTCGTACGCCCCCGGCGACTTGAGCTCGGCGGGTCCGCCTGCCCAGTAACTCGGAATGACGATTGTCGGATTCATGCAGCCCCCTCCCCGGAAACTCACGGGAGGACATCTGCGCACCGCGCAGTTGGTGAGGGAACGCGACGCCTCTTCCGCATCTTTTACCTAGTTGTACCCACCTGAGCAAGTTCGCGCTTGATGAACGGTGTTTTTGCCAGAGAGCGCGAGAGCGGGTACCCCAACACGTACATGATAACCGCTTCGCCCAAGCCGGTGGTCACCAACCCGAAGGCATACATGAACGGATAGGCGCCATCAAGCGAGATGGACGTGAACGGAATAGTATAGAAGCCGATTCCCTGCAGGAGCAACGGCAGGTACGCGGGGACTATCAGCGCATTCGCGAGCACGGGGCCGGCAAGCGCAATGAGCGGGCGCTCACGCATTTTCCAGGTGAACAGCGCACCGGCGAACGTGGCAAGTGAGCCGAACACCACATCGAGCATGCCGAGCATGCCAGTCCCCGAGAGCGCGATGTTGGCGACGTTGGCGATGATGCAGCCCAGGGTGAGCCCGGGAACCGCCGCGGGGGTAAAAAGCGCCAACACGCACAGCGCCTCACTCACGCGGAACTGCACGGGACCCCATGCGAGGCTCCCCAAGAACATCATGGTGATCAGCGTGCACGCCGCATACGCAGCGGCGATCATCCCCACGCGCGCAATATAATGCGGATCGCGCGACCATCCCGCGCCCGCGACCTTTTCCCGTGCGGAGGCCGCCGTTTTAGAAACCTGTTGTTTTGTGCCCATGTTCTCCACCTTCTACAAAATCGGAGGGCTTTACTGACGCCAGCAAAACCCTCCGTAAGGTGGTATGTGTTCGCCCGGGCGGCCGGTGCGTGAGATGCGTGCCGCGGGATACAGGCCGGACGTCTTATGCGCGCGCCGCCTGCATTCGGGAGAGCTTTACTAGCATGACCAAGCCCACAACCAGCAAGATCCCGATGGAAAGCACTCCTAAAGAAGGATCATGCGTGAGCGAGGTCACGACAGATACTAGCAGAGTTCCCATAACAGAAGCGTACCGACCAAAGATATCAAAGAAGCCGTAATACTCGTTGGAACGCTCCTTGGGGATGATCTTTCCAAAATAGCTGCGCGAAAGCGCCTGGACGCCGCCTTGGAACATGCCGACCAAGATGGCGAGGATCCAAAATTCCACGGCCGTCTTGAGGAAGAACGCGGCGAACAGCACGATGCCCACGTAAGCGGCGACCGCGACGATGATCATCTGCAACGTGCCCACACGTCCGGCGAGCTTGCCGTAGATGATGGCGGATGGAAATGCCACGAACTGCGTGACGAGCAGCGCGAGCACGAGCTGGGTGGAATCGATGCCGAGAGCCGCGCCGTAACTGGTGGCCATGGAGATGACCGTATGGACGCCGTCGATGTAGAAGAAGAACGCGACCATGAAGACGAGCAGCACGCGATCGTGCGCAATGCGGCGCATGGTGGTGAGCAGGCCCTTGAGGGTGAGGGCGATATTGTGCAGAACGCCTGCCGCGCCGCCCTCGCGCTCCTTGCCAAAACGCTGCTTATACGTACGCAGCAGCGGGATAGTGAACGCGAGCCACCATGCGCCCGTGATGAGGAACGTCAAACGCGTGCAGGTGAGGGTATCGAGGCCAAGGATGCTCGGCCCGCCAAAGATGAGGGCGATGCATAGGATAAACGGGACGGTGGAGCCCACATAGCCCCATGCATAGCCGGAGCTCGAGACGGAGTCCATGCGCTCGTCGGTGGTGACATCGGTGAGCATGGCGTCGTAGAACGTCATGGATGAGTTGAGGCCGATGGTGCACAGCACGTACACCACCAGGAACACCGCCGCGCTCATGGGGATGGCCTGGGCAAGGCACAGCACCAAGCCGGTGAGGAAAAAGCCGGTGAAGAACTTGATCTTGTTGCCCGCGTAGTCGGCAAGGGAGCCGAGAATGGGCATAAGCAGCGCAACCACAAGCGAGGCGATGGTCTGCGCATTCGCCCAAGCAGTCACCAACTCGGCTGGATGCGCGCCCGTGTTGATGGCGTTGAAGTAGATGGGCACGACCGAGGTGTTCAGCAACACAAGGGCCGAATTGCCCACGTCATACATGACCCAGTTGCGCTCGAGCTTGGTGTATTTGAGTGCCATGGCGGTAACTCCCCGTTTCCCCCGCCACGATTGTGCGCGGGGTCTCAACACATAGATAAGTGCATGATACGGCAGCACGCGTGTCGCTCAGGTCAGGATTCCGCCAAGTGCCGGTAAAGAGCTCGTAGCGGTCCAGACCAGCAAACTGGGTACGGCGACTACACATATCGGAATTTTGCAGGTTTTGACCGTTAATATTTTCGTATTTTGCAGATCGCCCAGCTAGATACTGCAATTTTCAGAGCATAGAGGCCGTTGCGAAACCCTGCTGAACACTCGCTCCATGAACGCCAGGACGCCGGCGGCGAAGTAGTTGGGCTCGTAGGCTTCGGGGGTCGACTTGTTGTTCTTAATCACGACGTTGACCTTTGCGAGTTTGGAGACGGGGGTGTCGTGGCTCGCCGTTATGGCGATGATGTCGAACCCGCCGCTCGCCGCCTTGAGGCAGGTTGGCAGCAGGGACATGCCGCTTTCGTTGACCACGATGAGGACGCCCGCGGCAGCAGGCTGCGTCGCAATGTCAGGACCAACAATCCCGGTGCCACCCTTCAGCACGCGCATTGACGGTGCTGCCGCAGCATCATCCTTATCCAGAAACCTCTTAGACATCTTTTCCGGATACGGTGATAGTGCCTCAACCACACCGGGTCCATACGGCATTGCGTGAAAACCCACTTCACACATCCGTAACAGGCCTATCTGGATGAATACTTCCGCATCGCCAATCGCGTCAATCAATACGGGACGATCCCGATTGACGGATAGGACCGATGCCACAAGCTGAACACTATCGGAAAGTGCATCCTCACGTTGAAACGAGGAGAAGTACCTAACGAGTTGCGTAGTGAAATCAATCCAGCCATGATAGCCAAGCGTATCAGCGACGTGTGCGACGCTCGAACGCGGCACGCCAGTCATGCGCGCAACAGCGGCGATGGTCGGTCGCTCTCCCCTCTTGGCAAAGTCCCGCACGGCCGCATACACGATCCGCTCGTTATCCTGCAGCATTACAGCCCCTTTGAAATGCGCGCGAGAGCCATCTCGAACACCATAAGAACGCGCGTCATGTATAGATCCCCGCCCGCATCATCCCGACTATCAATCGCGATGCAAAGATCAGCCTGCACTCGTGTCGACTTTTCCGGGTCGTCGGAAAACGCCACGATTGAGAATCCCGCATCGCGCGCGGCGCGCAGCATCCCCTCGCCGTACCCGGAGGTCTGGCCCCAATTCGCTCGCCCCGGCAGCTCTCGGTGGAAGAAGAATATCGCCGTCCCCGGGTCGAGGGCATGGTGCTCGACCATGAGGTAGTCATAGGACGCACTCGCGAAGATCCCGAACATGGCGAGCTTGCGGCACATGTACGACGAGAGCGGCGCCCCGATGCGATGGTCGCCGGAGAACAGGATGCTGTGCTTGTCCCGGCAGGACCAGAGCAGGCGGGAGAGCCGGTCGACCTGGTCATCTACATCACCTGAGACGGGTCTGCGGGGAAGAAGGCCGCCTGCGCTCTGGGCGTTCAGGCGGATGTTGTACGTCAGATCGCCGAATCCGCCGTATCCCAGCTTTTGAACCGCCTTGACCACGGTGCTCTTCGCAACATGACACTCCTCGGCGAGCTCGGTGAGGGAAATCTCCTCGTTGCAGGAGATATGCTGCGTGAGCAATTGGATAATGTCATGCTCAAGCGGCGTCAACCCGACCATGTGCCCTGCCCCTTCGACTGCGGTGTGCCCCCGGCGCCCCGAATTACCCATATGACTATGCGGTAAGTGCGGCACCCACGAAGAACTGTACCGTAAAGAGCGCGAGGGAGAGGACGGCGCCGGAAAGCGGCGCTGCCCTGAACACGGGCGCGGACTTGCGGATCTTGAAGAACAGCCACAGGACGATGCCCGCGAGAGGGTACCAGATGCCTGCCGCGATCTCCAGGGCGATCCCCACCTTGCGCCTGGGCGCCAGACATTCGTATTGGTTCCAAAGGTCGCGCACCTTGTTCATTGCAGATTCCCTTCTTTGGGACGGCGCCCACCGGACAAAAAGGCGCGAGGCCGCCCCCATCGACTCCGTGCCGTGTCGAGGGGAACGCGACCCCGCGCCCTCATGAGCTAGTTCAGCTCGGGCCAGTAACCCTTGTTGGCCTCGATGTAGTCGTCGAGAAGGGCTCGGGCGCGATCGGTGTCGCCCACCAGGCGGTTGAGGGTCAGCGCGTCGAGGGCCTTGCGGTAGCTGCCCTCCAGGCACGCGTCCACCGTGAGCTTCTCGTAGGCGAACTGGTTCTCGAGCAGGCCCTTCTGGAAGGTCGGGATCTCGCCGACGTTAAGGGGCTCCACGCCGTTCGCGCCGATCATGCAGGGAACCTCGACCATGGCACTCTCGGAGAAGTTGGGGATGATGCCCGTGTTCTCGGTCATGCACAGGAACACGTCATGCGTGTTGTGCGAGATGGCGTAGGCCAGGTCGGCGATGTAGGAAGCGTGGTCGTCGTCCTTGAGGCTCTCGATGGTGAAGGCGTGCTTGGTGCCCTCGAGCTTGCCGTTGGCGATGACCTCCTCGACCATCTCGAAGATCTGCTTCTCGTGGCCCTCCATGCACTCGTCGGCACGAGTGTGGTTGGGGTCCTCGTGGGCGAGCATGTGATCGCGGTACAGGTAGTACTGCAGATAGGTGTTGGGCATCATGCCGTCGGAGCACTCTCGGACCATCTTGCGCATGAAGTGGAAGGTGGCGGACCAACTGGGATCGATGTCGGAGAAGGCGTCCTCGGGCAGGTCCTCGGAGAAGATCTCGCGCAGGCGCGGCAGGTAGTCCTCGCCGGTCTTCTTGTCCAGGATGGCGGTGAACCAGCCGTAATGGTTCAGGCCGAAGTAACGGGCCTCGATGGAGTTGCGGGGGACGCCGAGCTCATCCGCGTACTGGTTCATGATGCCGACCGGCATGTCGCAGATGTTGATGATGCGCTTGTCGCCGGGGAAGACGCGCTTGGTGG
>NZ_DAWDUX010000027.1:7254-18027 GCF_052346665.1 Collinsella sp. | reverse complement strand
GCTTGGTGGCCTCGGCGACGATCGCCGCGGGATTGGAGTAGTTGAGGACCCAGGCCTCAGGCGAGTACTTGCGGATGTCCTTGATGATGTCGCACACAGCCGGGATGGAACGCATGCCGTAGGCGAAGCCGCCGGCTCCGCAGGTCTCCTGGCCGATGCAACCGTGCTTGAGGGCGATGTGCTCATCGGAGGCGCGCATCTTCAGGCGGCCAGCGCGGATCTGCATGAAGGCGAAATCGATGCCGGTGAAGGCGGTCTCGGGATCGGTGGTGTCCACGACCTCGCACTCAGGATAGTACTCGCTCATCAGGATGCGACCGTACTCGCCAATCTTAGCGTTACGCTCGTACTCGTTATCGTACAGGACGACCTTGGACAGCGGGAAGCGGTCCTTCTCGGCGACCAGCATCTTGAGGATGCCGGGGGTGTAACGGGAACCGCCGCCGACGATGGTGACGACAAACTGCTCTTTGCTCATGATCTTTCCTCTCCTTGTAAGTTCTGGCCTATGCCTTGGGGCAGGGGCGCAATGGCCCGCGCCCCTGTATCACGCGTCCGTTCGGATTCGAACGCGCGCCCCATGATTACCGTGGGTGGATCGCCGGGTGCGGGCGCAGAGGCCAGCGTACCCGGCCGGAGACTCGGCGATCGGGACTACTCGTCCTTGATCCCGAGGGCGGCCTTTACGGCCTCGGTCACGTCCTGGACCTTCAGACCGATAACAATCTGAATGTTGTTCGGGCCGCCGTGGACGATGCCAGAGTTCTTGTACTCGTTGATCTTGTCCTCGTCGACGAGGGACATGTCCTCGACGTCGACGCGCAGACGGGTGAAGCAATTCATGACGCTCTTGATGTTCGCCGCACCGCCGAGGCCATCGATGATGACCTGAACACTCTCAGGGGAGATGCCCGAGGCGAGGGCTGCGCTGGAAGAGCCATCGGCCTCGTCTAGAAGCTCGTCATCGTCCTCGCGACCCGGGGTAACCAGGTTGAGCTTGAGAATGAGGAAACGGAAGGCGAGAAACCAGGCGACAATCGCCACGGCGCCGACGGGGATCACCATGAACCACTGGGACAGCTCAGCGGGAAGGGCGATGAGGCCGGGAACGGTCTCGATGAAGCCCGTGAGAAGCGCGCGGAAGCCCGAAGCGAACAGGATGCACTGGAACAGGCCATCGAGGGCGGCGTTGACCACGAACAGGATCGGAGACGCCCAGAGGTACATGAACTCGAAGGGCTCGGTGATGCCCGCGAGGATGGCGACGAGCGCCGCGGGAACGAGCATAGCACGCACCTGGGCACGATGCTGGGGCTTGGCAACCGAGATGAAGGCGAGGACCGTACCGACGGTGCCGAACCACTTGCCGAAGCCGAGGAGGCTGAAGCGGATGGACGGGTCCATAGCGGTAATTGCGGAGGCGTTGCCGAGCTCGGCCATGAAGATGTTGTAGGAGCCCGCGTAGGCCTCACCGGCTATCTGCGCGGTGCCGCCCACGGCGGAGTACATGAAGGGCATCCACAGCAGGTGATGCATGCCGGTGGGAATCAGGAGCTTGTTCAGGAAGCCGTAGACGAACTGGCCGGCGTATCCGGTACCGTACATGAAATCCTGCAGGCCGTTGATCCAGCCGTTGACAACCGGCCACACGTAGCACATCACGACGCCGAGGACGCCGGCGATGAAGATAGCGATGAGGAAGACGAACTTGGTGCCACCGTAGGTGCTGAAGACTTCCGGGAACTTGGTGTCGCAGAACTTGTTGAACACCCAGCCGTTGAGGCAGCCGAGGATGATGCCGATGAAGACGCCCATGTCGACGACCTGGATACCCAGGACGACGCCCTGACCGGTGCCATACAGGCCGCCGGCGGGATCGATGAGCATGTTGTTGTTGGTGAGCCAGGCGTTGTTAGCATACAGGAAGACCAAGAAGGTCGAGGCGGCGATGACCGCCGCGTCGCCGGCGCGTTTCTTGGCGAGAGCGCAGGTGAGGCCGATGCAGAAGATCAGGCCGAGGTTGCCGACCACGCCGGAGTTGACACAGGTGTAGATGAGCTGGCCGAGCATAACCACAGGCGCGGGCATGCCCTCCATCTTGAGGATAACGCTCACCGCCAGCAAGATACCGGCGACCGCGAGGAACATGACGGGCTTGATGATGGCGCCGGAGAAGCGCTTCATCGCACCTTGAATGTCGAGGTTCATCCCATTCCCTCCCGAAATCTATATGGGAACTGACCATATGCGAAGAGGCGATTCTTCGCGTGCTGCAGCTGGTTGCAGGATACGGGAGATTACGAAATACCAAGGGGCTTTAAGGAATGGCGTGTACGGTTCCACAGAAATGGAAATCTTGTCCAACAAGATTGCCACTCACCGAAGTTTTTCCGCCGTTCGCGCCCTTGCGCTAGACGAAGGCGCGAACGATATTACTCGGCAGGCGCAAACTGACTGCTGTAGAGCTCGGCGTAGAAACCTCCGGCGACGAGCAGTTCGTCGTGCGTGCCACGTTCCACGATGTGGCCATCGCGCATCACGAGAATGCAATCGGCGTTGCGGATGGTGCTCAGGCGATGCGCCACCACGAAGCTCGTACGCTCCTGCATAAGCTCGTCGAATGCCGCCTGGACCTGCATTTCGGTTCGGGTGTCGATGCTGCTGGTGGCTTCATCGAGCAAGAGGATGGCGGGGTCGGAGAGCATGACGCGCGCGATGCAGAGCAGCTGGCGCTGACCTTGCGATAGCGACCCGCCGTTCTCGGGCAGCACCGTGTCGTAGCCGTCGGGCAGAGCTCGAATGAACGCATCGGCGCGGGCGCGGCGTGCGGCCTCCTCCACCTGCTCGCGTGTGGCGTCCGGCCGACCGTACGAAATATTGTCGCGTACGGTACCCTCGAACAACCAGCTCTCCTGCAACACCATGCCGAACATGCGCCGCAGGTCCGCCCTGGAATACGAGGCAATGGGCCTATCGTCAACGAGAATCTCGCCCGAATCGGTATCGTAAAAACGCAGCAACAGATTGATGAGCGTTGTCTTGCCACAACCCGTGGGGCCCACAAGTGCCATACGCATACCCGGGCGCGCGTGCAGGCAGATGTCCTGGAGTAGCGGGTGGTCGGGCTCATAGGAGAAGTCGACGTGATCAAAGACAACGTCGCCCTTGGGGCCACCCTGAAGGCTGGCCCCAAGGTCGGCAGCCAAATCGTCGTGCAAAACGACAGAGTTGCGCGCGGAATCCATCGCTGCCCCGTCGTTCGAATCAAGGTCGAATGGCTTCTCCCCCATGTCATCCTCGGGAGCATCGAGCAGGGCGAATACCCGGCGTGCCGAAGCAAAAGCGCCTTGAATCTGAGTAACGACACCCGAAATCTCATTGAACGGTTTGGTGTACTGATTCGCGTACGACAGGAAAACCTGCACGTCGCCAACGGTGAGCACCGCAGGGAAACCAGTCACCACACCCACAAAGCCCACAACCACCACAACGGCATACATGCAATTGTTGACAAAGCGCGTCCCCGGATTGGCAAGCGAGCTGAGAAACTGAGCGCGCTCACCCGCCGCGCAAAGCTTACGGTTAATGGAGGAAAAGCCCTCCTGCGCGCGCTCGCCATACGCAAAGGCGCTCACCAAGCGCTGCGCCCCCACATACTCCTCGACATATGCCGAGAGCTCGCCTTGAATGCTCATTTGGGCGGTAAAGCTCTTCCCCGCAAACCGCGCCATGGCACCCGCCGCGAGCACAGAAAACGGCGTGACGAGCACAACGACAATCGCCATGGGGGCCGAGGTCGCGAGCATGAAGGCGAGGGTGGCGACAACCGTCACCACGCCGTTGAACAGCTGTGTCAAACCTTGCAGCAGACCGTCGCCCACCTGATCCACATCGTTCACCACACGCGAGATATAGTCACCGTGGGGATGGCGGTCGATGAGCGAGAGAGGCATGCGCGTGAGTTTGTCATACGCCTCGATGCGCAGATCGCACACGGTGGTGTAAGAGAGCCGATTCACGCACACACCCTGCACCCACTGCAACGCAGCTGCGGCGAGAACGGTTGCCGCAAGCCTCGCGAGCAGCGGCACAAGCGCCGCCATGTCCACCCTTCCCGCACTCACAATCAGGTCGATCGCACGCCCGATCAATATGGGCACGAAAAGCTGCAGCACGACGGAAAGCGCAGAGCACACGAACGATGCCACGAACAGCAGGATATGCGGACGTACGTAGGCGAAGATGCGGCGAGCGACTTGAGCCGTCCCCATCGGCTTTTGCGCACGGTCGGAATTACCGCCACCGCGGGAATCGCGAAAATCATTCAGGTTGTCATTTCCCGATACGGTCGCCGTGATGGTGGAGGCTCCGGCCGTGGAGGCATACGGATTAGGCATGTGCGCCCCCCTCCTCCGCCGCCGATGCAGCGGCATCCGAGTACAACTGGGACTCAGCGATCTCGCGATACACCTCGCACGTCGCCATAAGCTCTTCATGCGTGCCCACACCGACCGCACGGCCATGGCACATCACGCAGATGAGGTCGGCGCCGCGCACCGAAGACACCCGCTGGCTCACCACCACCGTGGTCACGCTTGAATCAGCACCACTGAGCATGCGAATCGCCCTGCGAAGCGCGGCATCGGTCTTAAAGTCGAGAGCCGAGGCCGAATCGTCCATGATGAGCAGCGGTGGCGCGCCAACAAGCGCACGAGCAATGGTCAAGCGCTGGCGCTGACCGCCCGAGAAGTTCTTTCCCCCCGCCTCGACAGGCGCATCCAAGCCCTTGGGAAGAGCGCGCGCAAAGTCCTCCGCCTGAGCGGTCTTAAGAGCCCTCCACAGATCAGCGTCTGAGGCGAGCGGGTCGCGCCACAGAAGATTCGACCGAATGGTGCCACTCACCAGCTCGACCTTTTGGGGAACGAAACCGAATGCGCGGCGCAGCTCCCCAAGCGGCCACGCGCGAACATCGCGGCCGAACACCTCAACAGAACCCCGCGCAACATCGTACAGACGTGGAAAAAGGCTCACCAGCGTCGACTTGCCGGAGCCCGTACCGCCGATCACGCCGAGCGTGCCGCCGCGCGGAACCTCGAACGTCACGTCGTGCACCGCGTCCTCCGCACTGCCCGGATAGACAAAAGAGACGCCGGAAAGTCTGATCGCCGGGACGCTCGGATCAAAGCCTCCGGAGAGCACATCGCTCGTCGTGCCGGTAGGGCTCGCCGTGCCAATGGGGGCCGTCTCGCAAGCAGGGGCCGCCTCGCCAACAGCTCCCGCCGTGCACCCCGATCCGGTATCGTCCCCGCCAGCCCGCTCGGCGGCATCGCACATGCTCGGCTCACACGCGAGCACTTCCTCGATACGCCCGGCGCTCGCGCTCGCCTTGGTGAACACGACCACCAAATTCGCCACATAGACAATGGCAAGCAGCGTCTGCGTCATGTAGTTCACGAACGCCATGACCTGACCCTGCGTGAGCGCGCCCACGTTTACCTGGATGCCGCCGACCCATAGGATTGCACAGACAGCCAAGTTCATCACGAGAAATGTCGCCGGGTTGAGCACGTTGGACAGACGTCCAACGGCGATGGCGGTGTTCGCCTGGTCAACCGCGGTGTGGCAAAAGCGCTCTCGCTCGTAGTCCTCACGTACAAACGCGCGCATGACGCGCGCCCCCGACAGACCCTCGCGCGTAACCAGGCCAATCTGGTCGAGCTGCCGTTGCATGCGCTTGAAATACGGGATGCAACGCGCCATCACAAACCAAAAGATCGCCCCAATGAGAGGCGTTGAAATCAGGAAAATCAGGCCGAGCTTGGCATCGATGAGCAGGGCCGCCACCATGGAGCCAACTGCAAGAAGCGGAAAGCGTGTGAGTTGGCGAATCGCGAGCGCGATGGCGAGCTGGACCTGATTGATATCGTTGGTGATGCGCGTAATGAGGGACGGTGTGCCAAAACGGTCGAGCTCGACATACGAAAACGAGTTGATATGCGCGAACAGCGCGTCGCGCATGCTGGTACCGATCCCTTGGGAGGCACGGGCGGCCATTTTTTGGCAGATGAGCGTGGAGGCGAAGCCCGCCAGCGCCATACCCACGAGCAATGCCCCATAAGCGAGCAGTACACCGACATTGCGCTCGCCCACACCGCGGTCGATCATGAGAGCGACAACAAGGGGCGTAAGCAGGTCGAATATGACCTCGATGAGCTTGCTTGCCGGTCCAAGCGTCAGCTCTCGGCGAAAAGGGCGGCCAAACCGTTTGAGCAATCCAATCATGTAGATGACCCTCATGGACTCGTTGCGCAGACGAATTCGCAAAACACCGCCGCGCCTAGGTGCATCGGCACGTATTATACAGCCGGCCACGAAAGGCCGAGCGATGCATCAGATTGTTTACGAGCAGGTGCCCTGCGTGCGTCCCGGGACAATAGCGCGGCACGTCGCTCGCGCCTCATGGCAGCCGCGACGCCTCCCCTGCAACCACGTCCCAGGCAGCCGCGACACAAAAAACGCCCCGTGTGCTCGATGGGAACGGGTGCCCGTCAGAGGCTCCTTATGGCTGCTTCCTTCCGGACCTGACCAGGTTCGGAACATATCGTCACCCGAACCCATCGAACGCGCAAGGCGTGTCTTGTTATAGTAGCGGCTTTGAGCCCACTCGTCCAGAGCATCGCCCATGTGAGAAAACGTGAGTTTGAAATGAGCGCGTTTGTTTCAAACCTATGATAAATCACATTACCAGGCACCTTTTTGTGAGGAATCATGGGTTTGAAAGAGTGGCCTCGCTTCAAACCCATGATTCCTCACATTGCGGGTCGGTTCTTCGCGTTACGGTCGGTGCCCCGCAGTGCGACTCGCTTCCCGCATTGCAATCAGGCGAGCGAGGGTCTCGCCAGAGGCGATGAGATTGGAGCGGGTTTGCGCGGAGCTGAGGGCACGCTCCAGAGGCTGGGGACCAAGCTCGATGGGCAGGACCGCATCGATCCCCAGTGCATACACGCTTCCGAGGTCCTCGGCGCGCGAGCCGCACACCGCAAAGACGGGAACATCTTTGCAAACGTGCTTGGCGCGACGCGCCACCCCCGCCGGAACCTTACCTTCCGCCGTTTGAGCGTCAATTGATCCCTCGCCCGTGATCACCGCGATCGCGCCGGACACCTGGTTATCGAATTGTGCCAGATCGAGCAGCGCGTCCACCCCAGACGCGAGCTCCGCACCTAGGGCGAGGAGTGCGGCGCCCAAACCGCCCGCGGCGCCGGCTCCCGGCACACCCGCAAGCGACGTGGGGCGAGCGCCAGGGACGGCAACTTGCCAAGGTGTTCCATCAAGGGCATCGCGAGCGGCGGTGAGGCGCGCGCCATACGCTGACATATGGCGGTCGCACTCGCGAAGCATCTCGTCTCGCGCAATGTCATCGAGGCCCGTGCCCAGCCCCTTCTGCTGCCCGAACATGCGCACGGAGCCGCGCGGCCCCACAAGAGGGCACCCCACGTCCGAAAGGACCTTGATCCGTACGCCAGCCAGCGCCTCGCGAGCGGGCGCGAGATCGACGAAGGCAACGTCGCGCAGACCGGCGAGGCCCGGCCTCACCGGCTCGTCTGCTGCATCGAGAATCCGTGCGCCGAGGGCCTGCAGCATGCCCGCACCGCCGTCCGTCGTGGCACTGCCGCCAAGGCCGATATACAGCGTTTTCGCGCCCGCAGCGACGGCGGCGAGCATGAGCTCGCCCACGCCGCGGGTTGTTGCCGCGAGGGCAGCCTCGTTCGTGCGCGGGGAACGGGAGATGCCGGCCGCGTGTGCCATCTCAATCACGGCGATGAGGCCCGCTTGTCCGCCGTCGAGCCCCACCCCATCAACGTCGACCAGGAGATATGGAGCCCAGTGAACCTCGCCGGCAAACGCCTCGGGCGTATCCGCGCTCCCGGCATCCGCAGACGCCCCGGCAACGAACGTCCCGGCAGTACGGGCGGTTCCAACGGGAGAGGTCACCTCGACCTCGCGGACCTCGCCGCCGAGCATCGCCCGAACGGCGTCCATCGTCCCTTCCCCTCCATCCGCAACGGGGATGGACATGACATCCAAACCGAGGTCGGCGGCAGACATCCCTTCAGCGAACCATGTCTCGACCTGCGCGCTCGTCGCCGATCCTTTGAACGAGTCGATGGCGAGTATCACGCGGCGTGAAGGCGCAGGCACCAGGGCGGGCGCGGAGGCACCTTGCGCGAGGGAACTCGCAGGGGAGCTGTCCGCGACGGCCATGGCACCCGTACCAACCGCCGCGCCCTTGCGCTTGGCCCTCAACCCTCGGAAAAACTCGCGCAACACGGCAGCGCACTCATCTCCAAGGACGCCCGCCCCGACTTCGAACGAGTGGTTGAGACGAGGATCCCGGCTCACGTCGTACAGCGTTCCAACCGCACCGCCCTTTGGATCGACGGCGCCGTACACGCAGCGGTCGATACGCGCGTTGACCATGAGGCCCGCGCACATGAGGCACGGCTCGAGCGTCACATACACCGTGCATCCGGTGAGGCGCCAGCGTCCCAGAGCACGCGATGCCTCCATCATGGCGGAAAACTCGGCGTGTGCCGAGGGATCCTCGTCGAGCTCACGGCGGTTATGGGCGCGGGCGATCACGCGGCCCTCATGCACCACTACGGCGCCGATGGGTACCTCGCCGAGTGCTGCTGCCGCCCGGGCTTCTGTCAGAGCCTCGCGCATGAAGCGCTCGTCGTCTGCAAACTGGCCTCGCATGCAATCACCCTCGTCCACCATATGAAAAAAGCGAGCCGGTTGGGCTCGCTCAACTCACAAAAACTGGCGGAGAGAGGGGGATTCGACGGACGCCCTTCGGCGTCCTCGCCTCG
Source organism: Collinsella sp. (assembly GCF_052346665.1). Taxonomy (NCBI): domain Bacteria; kingdom Bacillati; phylum Actinomycetota; class Coriobacteriia; order Coriobacteriales; family Coriobacteriaceae; genus Collinsella; species Collinsella sp. Next base: position 9,154 of record NZ_DAWDUX010000027.1, on the reverse strand, counting down.
CTGCGGCGCTTCGCGCCTTGCGGGCTACGCTGGAAAACGTCTTCGCGTTTTCTCAGCTCCGCCCCCTCGCGGGTTCGAATATCTGCCAATCCACCTCAAAGCAAGTTTTTCGAACTCGCCCATCAAACAAAAACTGGCGGAGAGAGGGGGATTCGAACCCCCGGGACACTCGCGTGCCCAACGGTTTTCAAGACCGCCGCATTCAACCGCTCTGCCATCTCTCCACGCGCTGGGTAATCATACCATCGTTAGGACCTGAGTACGCGTGTCACCATGGCTTCGGCAACGGTAATCAACTCCACCTTGCCCTCTACGCTGTGTCCGCGCACCCACCACTTCTCAAATAGGCGCACGATTCCGCCGGCGGCGAACTCCGATGCAGACGCGAGCGTGATCACGTCCGCCTCGCTCTTCTGGAATTTGTCGCGGTACCGCTCTCGCAGCGTTTCCGCCACGCGATCGGCCATCATGAGAACCATCATGCCGCTCATTGAACTTTCGAAAATGTTGTCGATCATGCGCTCGTGATCGAGCATGAAATCGACGAGGGCGCGCAGGATCGCCAGGCCCTCCTCAGCATTCACTCCCCCATCCGCCTCGGCAGATCGCGAGCCGGCGGACTGCTCCTCTCCATACTTGGTGATCTCAATGCGCAGGCTATCGACAAAAAAGCTGAAGAATTCGGATTTATCGGCGAAATGCTTGTAGAAGGTCGTCCGGCGAATCATGGCCTCGTCGCAGAGCATGGCGATCGTCACATCCTCGTAGCGATGTGTCTCGAGCAATTTGGTGAACGCCACGAGCAACGAACGGTACGTTTTTTGAATACGCAGATCCATCTCGATCCCATTCCCAACAATACGCTCGTACGATATAACGCATTTGAGCGCACTAAGATAGATATCTTATAGGTGTCTCTTATCCTACCGCTTGATAGGAAATGTGCAAGCGGCAGGTGGCTCTTGACGAATTATCGGCAACAGGTGACCACGTGAGACCACGATCGGGCGGGCGCTGGGCGCGGCAGGTGCGCACCTTCGTCTGCGAGTCCCTTGTCATGCACATCGACCCGCGTGCATGGGTATACTGACCAGTACCACGAGCACGGCGCGAAAACGCCGCCGCAGAAACGGAGCACGCATGGATCTCACGCTCATCATCGTCATCATCGTCGTCGCCGCACTCGCCATGGGTATCGCCGGCATCTACAACAACCTGGTCACCCTGCGCAACCGCGTTGACAACGCGTGGCAGAACATCGATACGCAGCTGCAGCGCCGTAACGACCTCGTTCCCAACCTGGTCGAAACCGTCAAGGGCTATGCTGCACATGAGAAGGAGACCCTCGACGCCGTCACCGAGGCGCGCGCCGCCGCCGGGTCAGCCGCCACCCCCGAGGAGAAGATGGCTGCCGACAACGTTCTCACCGGTGCCCTGCGCCAGCTGCTCATGGTTGCCGAGGCCTACCCCGACCTCAAGGCGAACGCCAACTTCACCCAGCTCCAGACCTCCCTCGAGGACACCGAGAACAAGATCTCCTACGCTCGCCAGAGCTACAACGATTGCGTGCTGAATTACAACAACGGTATTCAGACCTTCCCCGGCAACATCTTCGCCGGCGTCTTCCAGTTCAAGCCGCGCACCGGCTTTGAAGCCGCGGAAGCGACGCGCGAGGTTCCGCAGGTCAAGTTCTAGCAGATACCTTCGAATCGATCGGACGCCCCGCGAGCACCACCGCTTGTGGGGCGTCCGCGTTTTAGGGCACTTGCCATGCCCCGCCACCACGCTTACAGAACAGTCATGACGCGTTCGAATGACGTGCACGCATACGCGTTAGAATCGCGATAGACCGGTAAACGCACCTGATAGAAAAGACTCCGCCTTGGTCACTTCACCGCAA
>NZ_DAWDUX010000027.1:0-7244 GCF_052346665.1 Collinsella sp. | reverse complement strand
ACATCCCATAGCCTCCACGACACCCGAAGGCGATTTTGGGGCCTCCTCCCCCGCCGACCTGCACGCCCCTGACGCAACGACTCGCAAGGGACGCATGCCCTACATCCCGGCGCTTGACGGCATCCGCACCCTCGCCGTCGCTGCCGTCGTGCTCTACCACCTCAATCCCAGCCTCGTTCCCGGCGGCATGCAAGGCGTCACCGTGTTCTTCGTCTTGTCGGGCTACCTGATCACACGCTTGCTGCTCAGTGAGCACAAGGGCACGGGGCGCATCGATCTCAAGGGGTTTTGGCAGCGCCGCCTGCGCCGCCTCGTTCCCGCTATCGTCACGGTGATCGTGGCGACCGCGGCGCTCTGCACCCTGTTCAACCACGTCATGCTCACCAAGATGAGGCCAGATATCATCCCGTCTGCCCTGTTTGTGAACAACTGGTGGCAGATCTTCAACCAGCAGTCCTATTTCAATGCGATCGGGGACCCGTCGCCACTCACTCATTTCTGGTCGCTTGCGATTGAAATGCAGTTCTACCTCGTATGGCCCGTGGCGCTCATGCTTGCGCTGCGTCACGGTGAGCCCAAGAAGCGGATCCGTCGCGCCGCCCTGGCGCTCGCAGCGGTGTCGGCACTTGAGATGGCGATCCTCTACGATCCCGCCACCGACCCCAGTCGCATCTACTACGGCACCGACACACGCGCGTTCTCCCTTCTTTTGGGAGCTTGGCTCGCACTCGTCACCAACATTCGCCTACCTCGGGCCCTGCGCGACGCCCTGCACGCCGCATTGGCGAAAAATAGCCAGCGGCATCTCAAGCAACACGGTGCAAGCCCGCTCGACCTCTTAGGAGTTCTGGGGCTCGCGGGCCTCTTGATGCTCATGGCGTTCACGAACGGCTACAGTGCCTTCCCCTACTATGGGGGAATTCTCATTACCTCGCTTTTCACGCTCATGGTCATTGCTGCGTGCGCGCAACCCCATAGTCACCTTGGACGTTTCTTCGGCATTAAGCCCCTCGTATGGCTGGGACAGCGCTCCTACGGCATCTACCTGTGGCATTATCCGCTTCTCCTGTTGATGAACCCCGCCAGCGATGTGACTACCAAGCCGTGGTGGGCATATGCCCTGCAGGTCTGCATCGTTATCGGCATTTCTGAGCTGAGCTATCGTTGCATCGAGACGCCATTTCGACATGGAGCCGGCAAGCGCATCGTCTCGCAGCTGCGCGACCGCGAGACGTTGCCAAAATGGGCCCGCGCGAACGTCATCCCGCTGGCGATTGCAGGGGCCACGGCCCTCGTAGCGGCGGGAGGCATCGCGTTCGTCCCCGCCACCTCTGCCCTGAGCGAGGACGGCACCGCACTTCTTCAGGGCGCAAGTGAAAATGGCAGCCCCAATGGCACCGATAGTGCAGCGCCCGACCAGGACGGCACTTCGCCCCAAGGCGGCACCTCGGCGGCGGACGGCACCTACGACATCACGATGGTGGGCGACTCGGTCTCGCTGCGCGCAGTCGATTCGTTCAACCAGATGTTCCCGCACGGCTATATCGATGCGGCAATGAATCGGCAGTTCACCGCCGGCATCGACATCTACAAATCGCTTGTGGACCAAGGGCTCGCAGGTCGCGTTAGCGTCTTCGCACTCGGCACGAACGGGCCGTTCTCGAGCGAGAACGTCGATGAACTCATGAATCTTGCCGGAACGAACCGCATCGTCGTGTTCGTGAACAACCGCGCGGCGCGCCCGTGGTGCGAGCCGAATAACCAAGTTCTCGCCGATGCTGCCTCGCGCTACAAAAACGTCATCCTCATCGATTGGTATTCGTACAGCGCCGACCGCAACGACCTGTTCGATGGCGACGGCATTCACCTCTCGAACACAGGCGTCACCGAGTATCTCCAGCTCATTGACGACCAGGTGGCCCGCTACCTGCCCATCCATCTCGAGGATGGAGATGACGAGCGCCTGTTGATTGCCCAGCACGCGCTCGACAGCCTCAAGACGTCAATTGGGGCCGAGTTTGCGCATATGAAGATCGAAGGTGACACGGAATAGCGGCGGCACGGCGGGACGTCGGCGCGAGCAGGGGCCGATGCTGACGGGACGTCACTGCCGACGGCACGACGACGCGAGCGTAATGTCGAAAAAATCGCGATTGAAGCGCGTCATTTTCGACATTACGCTCGCGTCTTTCTGTCAAAGACACCTCGACCGCGCCGCTCCGTCAGTAGCGTCTCACCCGTGTATTCATCGCCATGCAACGCTTGCCTGCATACGAGTGCCTCCCTGCCAAAGACGTCTCGTTCGCACATCTAGCCTCACCCTCGTTAACACGCTGTTATTGCGATTTTTAGATGGCGCCTCCAGCCTAAATGCACCCATAGCGACAATCCGCCACTCGCTCCACCTGCGCAGGTTCGAAACACCCCGCGCAGGTGACGGGATACCGACAGAAACACGAGGACAACTGCTTAAAAACGAGCCAGAACCCCCTGCTACGCTCATGTCTCCCGACAGGCCGAACACATGGGAGGGGCAAATGACTGTTACCAACGACAACAAGATCGAGCTGCTCCTAAACGCGGCGGAGGAGCATGGCCAATGTCTCGTCCGGCCTCACAATGCACATCTCATGCGGGCGCTCGCCTATCGCGCGAACCATGCGAAACGGAACCCGATCTATTCTCCGTATCGCGGAATCTACGTTCGACAGGCGTACTGGAATGGGCTCTCCCGCACCGAGCAGGTCCACACATGGCAAAAGCGCTTTCGCAGATTCATCCGGAATGGGTGTTCGACGGTTATACTGCGGCTGCAATTCGCGGATGGAACGTATCGTACAGCCTTCTTGACAGACTGAGCATCGTCGCCCCGTACCAAGTGCAGTCAAAATCGATTATCGCGAGAAGCAGCAAGCATATTACGCACGAAATACTCCATGGCATTCGCGTGACGACGGTTGCCCAAACCCTTCACCAGTGCCTGCGAGCCGGAGATTTACGAACCACCCTCCCCATAGCCGATTCCGCACTGCGAGTGACTGGGAAAACGAGTAGCAGCCTCATCGAGCTGCTCGAAAACGATCCGGCGATCGTTAGGCAACATGATCTGCAAAGGGCGGTTGATGTCCTGTCTCTCGCCGATGCTCGCAGTGAAAGTGGCGGCGAGTCCATTGCGCGCGCAACGATGATCATGCTTGGATTTGCCGTACCCGACCTCCAGATCGAATGCCATGATCCGATGAATCCAAGCAAGGTGATTCGCGTCGACTTCTACTGGACTCTTTCAGACGGAACGGTGATCATCGGCGAGCTCGATGGGAAGCAGAAATATGTCGATCCAGCCATGACAAAAGGTAAGGACCTGGTAAGAATCCTCAGCGATGAGCGCCTACGCGAATCGCGCCTCAGCATCAATGGAGCGCGCATCGTACGTTTTTCGTTTGACGATGTGTGTAATGTAGCCTATTTTGCCCAACTTCTCGAAAGCTACGGCGTTCCTCGGGATACATCCGAGATGTTTGTAGACCACGCGATGGTCTCTTTGCCCACGTGCGCCAAGTGCGAAGAGATGCCTCCGCTCGAATGCTATGCAGACCTTGTTGCCCCCTATGAGCATCGAAGATAGGCGCAGCAAAAGCCAGCTAGGTCAAATATGGGATGTCTCAAGCATGCCAACGCGAGCGAGGGGTGTCTCAACGCGCGGCAAGCACCTCGGCGCGAACGGCACGCGCCTCAACGCATGCGGCAAGCACCTCGGCGCTATCGAGACAATGGCCTCAACGCGATCGGAGCGCCCCTCTTTGGAACGTCTCGCGTAAAATGTCGAATTTGAAGCGTTTTAATTGCATTTTTTTCGACGTTACACGCGCGACTAGTCGACGAAGCGGCCGTGAACCTCATGACTCCGCGCGGGCGCCAAGGTATGTGGGCACCACCGTGCGCGAGTGCCATCATGTGCGGGAGTCCGTCGTCATCCTCGCGTTCGGCGCCTGCTAGTGCGCGTACGGGTACCACGGTGCGTGGGCGCCCGCTAGTATCCCAGCGCCTGCAACACGAACATCACGACGGTGAGCACGGTGATGAGCACAATGGTGGCCCAGGTGAGCACGTTCCACAAACGGCTGTTTTTGTAGCCACCCATAATGTGTTTGTCGCCGGCGATGAACACCAGAAACACGAGCAGAATGGGCAGCAGCACGCCGTTGATGACCTGCGCGCTCATCATGATCTGGAACAGGTCGACACCGGGCATGATCACGAGTGCGGCAGACGCCACGATGATCACCGTGATGATGCCGCGGTAGACCGGCGCCTCGCTCCAGCTGCGGTCGGCACCGCGCTCCCAGCCAAAGGCCTCGCAAATCGCGCTCGACGTCACGCCGGGCAGCACGCACGCCGCCAAGAAGCTCGCCGCCACCAGGCCCGCGGCGAACAGCACCGTGGCGAACTCACCGGCGATGGGCTCGAGTGCGAGGGCGGCGTCTGCCGCGTCGGCAACATGGATGCCCGCCGGATACAGCACCGCGCCCGTGGTGATGATGATGAACCACGCGATGGCGCAGGCGATCACCGAACCGGTGGTGGTATCGATGCGCTGCAAGATGATATCGGACTCATCGGCGTTCTTGTCCACGACGTTGTTCTGGGCGAGGAAGATCATCCAGGGCGCGATGGTGGTGCCGATGGTCGCCACGAGCAGCGACACGTAGCTCGGCTCGGGGATGAGGTGCGGCGTCACGGTGGAGAGCGCCACCTCACCCCAGTTGGGGCCCGCCAGGAAGGCTGCCACCACATACGTCACAAACACGCAGCTCACGAGCAGGAGGATCTTCTCGATGCGGCGGAAGCTTCCGCTCATGGTGAGCAGCCAAATGAGCAGACCCATCAGCGGCACGGACACCGTCTTGGGGATGCCGAACAGCGCAAGGCCGCTCGCGATGCCCGCAAACTCGGAGATGGTCACGGCCGTGTTGGCGATGAGCAGGGCGATCATGGCGAGTGCCGTCTTGCGCACGCCGAACTTCTCGCGGATGAGCGAGGCGAAGCCCTTACCCGTCACGCATCCGCAGCGGGCGGCGGTCTCCTGCACCACGATGAGCAGCAGCGCCATCACGGGCAGCATCCACAGCGTGGCATAGCCGTAGGAGGCACCCGCGCTCGAATACGTCGCGATGCCACCGGCGTCATTGCCGGACAGCGCCGCCAAGAGCCCCGGCCCCATGGCACCGAGCACCGCGGCGACGGTCAGTTTCTTCTTGGTCGATTGCTCCATACCGTGCACCACACCCTACAGCAACGGCAGCGTGCCGAGTACGGTGTAGGCCAACGCGGAGAGGAGCACCGCCGCAAACGTAAGCGAGGTGCCAGAAATGCTCTGGTCCTTCTCGTCGCTGCGGAACAGTACGTAGAAGTAGATCACGGCACTCGCGTACGTGCCCACTATGACGGCGGCGGCACCCTTGAAGCAGGAGAGGAGCGCGGTCGCTGCCCATGGGTCCGCCTCGCCAAAGAGGGTTGTTGCCATGAGCTCGCCACAGAGGAAGACCACGGCGGCCAGAATAACGCCGATGAGCGTCGTCTTGAGGAAGAACCCGAGGTAGGGCTTGGGCTCGTCGTCGCGCTCGTCGTACTCAAGGTAGCTGTTCTTCACAAAGGAGACCATGCGCATGGAGGCGAGGAGCACGACCGGCATGATCGAAATGGGCATGAGCGCCGTTAGACCCTGGCTGGTGATCATCTGGTGGGCCGTCGCGATACCCATGACGTTGAGGTCGAGGCGCTCCAACGGTGTCACCACGATGGCGGCGATGGCGCACGCCGCGATGGCCCACACCACAACCCAGTACTGGCGCTGCGAGAACCACGTAAAAGCGTGCGTGGACTCGCCGGCGTTGCTCTCGCCCACCGACACACCTGCGATCTGCAGGTCCTCGGCATGCTCCTCGGCGATGACGTCCAGGGCGTCGTCAACCGTGACGATACCCAGGATATGGCGGTTCTCATCACAAACGGGCATGGCGACGAGGTCGTACTTGGTCATCTCGTCGGCCACCTGCTCTTGGTCGAGATCGGGGGCGACCCACACCACGTCGCGGTAGGCGAGGTCCTTCAGGCGGTCGGTGTGATCGGCGACCACGAGCGAACGCATGGACAGCACGCCCGTGAGCGCGCCCTCGGCGTCGGTGGTGTACACGTAGTAGATGCTCTCGAAGTCCTCGTCCAGATCGCGCAGCGCATCGATGGCGTCCTGAACCGTCGCCGTGGCGGGCAGGGCCACGAACTGATTAGTCATGATGCGACCCGCGGTGTCCTCCTCGTACCCAAGGAGGTCGCGAATGGCCTTCTCCTCTTTGACGCCCATGAGGCGCAGGAGCTTTTCCGCCTTCTCGTAATCGAGTTCCTCGATGAGCGCGGCTGCGTCGTCGGGGTCCATCGTGGCGAGCATCGTCGAGGCCTCGCGGTCGGACAAGCCCTCGAGCATCTCGGTCATGAGCTCGTCATCGTCGAGCTCGGCAATGGCCTCGGCCGCCTGCTCGGTGTCAAGCTGGGCGAACACCTGCGTGCGCAAACGCGGATCGAGCTGCTCGATGATGTCGGCGATATCGGCGGGGTGCAGCTCGGAAAGCGTCTTGTGCGAGACGGAAAGCTTGATCTGCTTGGTGGAGCGCTCCAGCAGGTCCATGTAAGACCACGCGATGATGTCCTCGGGCAGGGGCTTGCCGAGCATCTTGGCGACCTTCACGGTCACGCGCTCGAACAGCGGATGAATGGCGCGCAGCAGACCGCGCGCACCCACCTCGGCGCCAAGCAGGCGCAGCTGGTTCTCGCCGGTGGTGGACAGCTTGATGTCGTTCACGCGCACGACCTTCATGCCCTGCGTGTCGACGATCTGCTTGTTCATGATGTCGCGAGCCAGCAGCACCTCATCGGGCTGCAGGTAGGAGAAGCGAATGTCGGTGGCAGGGTACTTGAGATACACGCCGTCGTCGTCGAAACGCTCGACGTACTTGCGCCAACTGATCATGAAGGGCGTTTTGCCCGGGCCCTGGAATGCGAGCGCCGTGACACGGGGGAAGACCTCGCCCGTGGCAATGCCGAGGTCGTTGACGATGCCGATTTTCTCACCGGCGGCATCGACCACCGGCAGCTTCAGCATTTCGGAAAGGTAGTTCATCGTGCTCCTTTACGTGCAGGTTCACCCCGGCGAATTCCCGCACCGCGCATGAGCGCAGGGGCACCGCTGG
>NZ_DAWDUX010000026.1:0-33794 GCF_052346665.1 Collinsella sp. | reverse complement strand
GGAGGCCGCTTAGCGGTTATGATTTATCGCGTCCAAGTTTCGGGGCGCAGTTCACTGGGAAACGGGGGCTTTTCTTTCCGATCAACTCCGTTTTCGTCCATGGAGAGCCTTACCCCCATGGTGCTCCAGCTAAGAAGCATCTAGGTTCTAGAAAAATGGCTAATTATTACCGTTTTGTATCCCCCAAATGACCCTAGAAGCAGTTCTTGGTGCCATCAACCACCCTCATTTGGCTATATTCGCCTGTTTGTGCCCATTTTTAAGCAGTTTCGCCGCGTTTTCTTTAACTACAAGAGCTCAAGACCGTCTGAATCGTCCGCCAGCAGCCGACGGACGATACAAAACGGTAATTTTTAGCCATTTTTCTCAATTCACGTTTCTCGTGCCACGGGCGCGCGCCTTGATGTAGCTTCTTTACATGGACGCACTTGTTTTCTCACATATCTCGGCCTTGCGCGCAATCAGGCGTGCACGAGGGGCGTATTCTGCCGTTCCGTGGAGGTCGCTTACCGTCGCCGAACAACGCCGAGTTCTGGCGAATTGCAAGCCCAACCTCTCGACACTCGATTTTGATTATCTTGGTCGCCATGCCCTTTGGAATGGCGAGGACGGTGAGCGCCTTGACGTTCTCGTATCTGACCCAACATGTCGCCGAGCCAGAAAGCCCCTGACGTGCCATGTTATGTCGCGCGATCTTCCCGCTGGATCCATCCTCGAAATCGAGCGCGGTCTTTACTGCACCTCCCCCGCGTTTACCGCATATCTCTATTCGCGTGGCCGCTCCGTCCCAGAAATCGCCGCGCTCCTCATGGAGCTTCTTGGAACGTATTCCCTGCCTCACGATGCAACGCTTTCCATTGCGAGGGGCAAAACGTGGTCGTCAATGGACGGCATCCGGCTCCCCAATTCCGCGTCAGCCGAAACGCACCTCAGCGGCCTCGACACCTCCGCCGAGACCGACCCCGAGATTAACGACGTCTCCGATACGCCCCTTGGCGCGCCCGATGGAACAGCAACGCACCGCACACACGGCAACCAGCAGGTCAAGATTGAACAGACCCATTATTCATGCGAGCCGGCCGCCACCAAAAAGCAACTCAGGGCAATCGCGAAGTGGACCAAAAGCAGCCGTGACCATGCCTTTCGCCGAGCGGTCGACCTCGTCGCACCCAATTCCGCCTCGCCGGCAGAAACCATCCAGTACTGCATGCTCGGATTCCCCATGCAGTACGGAGGCTTTAATTGCGCCGCGCTACCCGACGGCATGTTGCTCAACCACCGCATCGACTTTACGCATGACGCGGTGCTCATGTCATCAGGTATGCCCTATGCCGTTGCCGATGTTTTCATTCCCGCAGCCAACGTCGACGTTGAATACAACGGCACGGGGCACGAGGAACTCCCCGCTCGCATCCACGACGGCAACCGCAACAACGGCCTTCGCTGCATGGGTATCATCGTTATCGTTATTCAACGCGACCAAATGCGCGACATCCAAGCGCTCGAAGCCATCGCGCGCATCATATACCGCTTTGCCCACGTGCGGTTTAGGTACCAAGGAAAAGGCCATCGCACCAAGCAGGCAAACCTGCTCAACGCCCTTCGAGGTGCGGTGGGGCTTAAGCCCGTGTAGCGCTGCGAGGGCTTCGAGACCATCAGCAACTTATGCTCTCCCTGCGGGGGTCGTTGACAGCGCCGCACGGCACACTCACCATGTTCTGCAGGAAGTATCAACAGCAAGGAGACCTCATGGCCGCAGCACAACCCAAGAAGATCCGCATGGTCGCCGGCCTCGGCAACCCCGGCGACGAGTACGCCGCTACCCGCCACAACGCCGGCTTTTGCGCCATCGACATCCTCGCTCGGCAGGCGGGCGTGAGCTATTGGAAAAACCAGGCGGGTGCCGAGGTCGCGCTCATCAGCGTGAACGACCTCGAAGAGGAAGGCGGCAAGCGCGAAGTCGTGCTGGTCAAGCCTCAGTCGTACATGAACACGAGCGGCGGCCCCATCTCCAAGCTCTGTGCGCAGTACAAAGTGAAGCCCGAAGAGCTGCTCGTGATCCACGACGAGCTGGACATCCCAGCGGGCGATGTACGCGTTAAGGTCGGCGGCGGGCACGCCGGGCACAACGGTCTGCGCTCCATCATCGACAAGCTCGGCAGCCGCGACTTCTCGCGTATCCGCGCCGGCATTGGCGACCCTCCGGGACGTATGCCCGTGGCCGACTTCGTGCTCAAGCAGCTGCGCGCCAAGGAGGCCGAGGATTTCGGTTTCATGACGCAAGCCGCCGCTGAGGCCGCCGCGCTGGCCGTGACGCGCGGCGTCATCTTCGCCCGCGACCACGTCAACGGCGGCGCGGGATCCAACGGCAAGCACTAGGAACCCAACCTCAATTTAGGGACAGGCACCGAATTGAGATAGAGACGCCAACGAACACCGCCGGGCAGTCGTTGTAAAACTATCCCTAGCCGCTTCCCAGCAACGCCCACCGAACAACGGCCCACCATTGGCCCGATAGCACATCGGTTCGAACCCCGAATGGGAAACGCGCGGTATACTGAACACCGTATGCGCATATTCGCCATGCGCATATGCCGCTTAGGCTTCATCGGGGAACTCGTGCGCGCTACCTGCGCAAACGCCCCCGACCAATCAGAGAGGGGTTCTATGTTTGAAATCCTGAAAAAGACGCAGTTCTCGGACAAGGTGTTCGAGTTCCGCGTCCACGCCCCGAGGATGGCCAAGAAAGCTCACGCCGGCCAGTTCCTCATGGTGCGCATCGACGATACCGGCGAGCGCGTGCCATTCACCTTCGCCAACTGGAATGCGGAGGAGGGCTGGATCGAGTTCATCTTCATGGTGATCGGCAAGACCACCAAGTGCCTCTCCGAACTCAACGAGGGCGACTTCATCCGCGACATCACCGGACCGCTGGGCAAGCCCACCGAGATCGAGGGCGACTCCGTGGCCGTCATCGGCGGCGGCGTGGGCTTGGCCATCGCCTACCCCGTAGCCCGTATGCTCTGCGAGCAGGGCAAGAACGTCTACGTCATCATGGGTGCCCGCACCAAGGACCTCCTCATCCTGCATGAGCAGTTCGACGCACTGCCGCTCGCCGGCCTATACGTCACCACGGACGACGGCACCATGGGCGAGAAGGGCGTCGTGACTCTGCCGCTCGCGCGCCTGTGCGAGACGGACGCAATCGACCACGCCTTCTGCGTTGGCCCCGTGCCGATGATGAAGTTCTCCTCCCTCACCTGCCACGAGCACAACATCCCGATCATCGCCAGCCTCAACCCCATCATGGTCGACGGCACCGGCATGTGTGGTTGCTGCCGTGTCGAGGTGGGCGGCGAGACCAAGTTCGCCTGCGTCGACGGCCCCGATTTCGACGCCAGCGCCGTCGACTGGGACGACCTGGCCGCGCGCCAGGCCAGCTACCGCGGCGAAGAGGCCGTTTCCACCAAGCGTCATGAGGAGGCCTGCGCATGCCAGAAGTAAAGAAGTATCGCCCGAACATCGGCGCTCCCCGCACTGCTCCGAACGAGGAGCCGGCCGCTGAGCGCGCGTGCGATTTCCGCCCGGTCGACACGGGCTTCACCAAGGAAGACGCCATCGCCGAGGCCAACCGCTGCCTCGACTGCAAGAAGCCCCTGTGCATGCAGGGTTGCCCCGTCGGCGTGAACATCCCCGGCTTCATCTCCAAGATCCGCGATGAAGACTGGGCGGGCGCCCTCGAAACCATCAAGGGCGACAACCTGCTGCCCTCCGTCTGCGGCCGCGTGTGCCCGCAGGAGAACCAGTGCGAGGGCAAGTGCATCCTCGGCCGCAAGGGCGAGGCCGTGGCCATCGGCCAACTCGAGCGCATGGTGGGCGACATGGCCGACGAGGTCGGCCGCGCTCCGGCGTGCAAGCCCAAGAACGGCAAGAAGGTCGCCATCGTGGGCTCCGGCCCCTCCGGCATCGCCTGCGCCGGCGAGCTCGCACGCGAGGGCTTCGACGTCACCGTGTTCGAGGCCTTCTTCACCGGCGGCGGCGTGCTGACCTACGGCATCCCCGAGTTCCGCCTGCCCAAGAAGATCGTCAAGCGCGAGATCGACGGCCTGGAGCAGCTCGGCGTGCACTTCGAGTACAATTCCGTCGCCGGCCGCCTGTTCGACGCCGACGAGCTCTTCAACGAGGAGGGCTTCGACGCCCTGTACCTCGCCGTGGGCGCCGGTCTCCCCCGCTTCCTCAAGGTCCCGGGCGAGAACCTGCCCGGCGTGTACTGTGCCAACGAGTACCTCACCCGCACCAACCTCATGCACGCGTACGACTTCCCCGTCTACGACACCCCGATCCGCCAGGGCAAGAACGTCGTGGTGTTCGGCGGCGGCAACGTTGCCATGGACGCCGCCCGCACCGCTCTGCGCCTGGGCGCCGACAGCGTGACGCTGGCCTACCGCCGCACCGAGGCCGAGATGCCCGCGCGACTGGCCGAGGTCCATCACGCCAAGGAAGAAGGCGTGCACATCCTGGAGCTCGTCAACCCGCTCGAGTTCATCAAGGGCGAGGACGGCTTTGTGTCCGCAGTCAAGCTGGAGCGCATGGAGCTCGGCGAGCCCGACGCCTCCGGCCGTCGCCGACCGGTCCCCGTGGCCGACTCCGCCTTTGAGATCCCCTGCGATGTGGCCATCACCGCCATCGGCACCATGGCCAACCCCTTCGCCAAGCTCTGCGCCGACGTCGAGCTCAACCGCTGGGGCCTCATCGAGGCCGACGAGGACGGCCGCACGAGCAACCCCAAGGTGTGGGCCGGCGGTGACATCGTGACCGGTGCCGCCACCGTCATCCTCGCCATGGGCGCCGGCAAGAAGGCCGCCGCCTCCATCAAGAAGGAGCTGCTGGGCGAGTAAGCGCTCCGCGATTCCCATAACGGCATCCGGCCCGTCGACCACACGGTCGGCGGGCCGTTTTGCGCCGCGGCGATTGCGGAGCCCGGGCAGGACGCCATCGTGCGTGCCATTGGGCATGAACTGCGCAGCCGACCCCGGCGCCGACCGATGCGTACGCGTCCCTTTGTGCACGCCATGCCCGCAGGCCGCCCGCTCCCCCCTTGCATGCCAAAACGGGTACCATGAGTACACAGCCCATTTCGAACGCACGCAAGGAGCAGCACGTGACCAGCAGCACGAGCGCCGCGGCCGGTACAGCATCCAACCCCGACTACGACCTGCCCGGTAACGACCTCGATCCCAACAACCTCACCGCCGAGCAGCGCAAGACCATCCCGCTCATCATCCGCGTGTACGGGGCGCTTTGCGCACTCGACGGCATCATCGCGCTCCCGCTTATGGGCGCGTACTTCGGAATCATCCTGTACCGACTCGCCATTGGACAGGAAAGCGCGCTGATTGGCTCCGACCTCACGCTCACCTTCACCATGACGGCCATCGGATCGGTGCTGACCTTCATCTCCTCCGTCGCGCTCATCATCTTTGGCTGGACGCTTCTCAAAAGCTACCGCCGCGACGCCGGACGCTGGGCATACGCGCTCATCGTCATGACCGTGGGGCAAATCCTCATCGACGTCATGCTCCAGGGCATCGGCGTGCACCTCATCCGCCCCGCCATCCAGCTCGCCATCCTCACCGGTCTGTCGACCACCATCGACCCCACCTTGCGCGAGGAACGCGAACTCCAGCGTCACTTGCGCGACCTGGAAGACCGCGTTGCCGCGGCAGGCGGCATGCTCGGCCGCGATCTTACAGGTGAGGGTTACATTAAGCTGAACTTCTTCAACCTGTTCTGGGTCTTCATGGTGTGCTGCGTGCTCGGTCTCATCATCGAGGTCATCTTCCATATGGTGTACGTCGAACCGGGCGTCTACCAGGATCGAGCCGGCCTTCTGTTCGGGCCGTTCAGTCCCATCTACGGCTTTGGCGCCGTGCTGCTCACCATCGCGCTCAACCGGTTTTACAAGAAGAGCTTCGTCATTATCTTCCTAGTGAGTGCCGTTATCGGCGGCGTGTTCGAGGCTGCTGTGAGTTGGTGGATGCAGACGTCGTTCGGCGCCATCGCATGGAGCTACTCCTATGAGCTGCTGCCCGGCGTGCCCGATCCGATGGCGATCCTATTCGCCGGGCGCACGTCTACGCCGTTCATGCTCATGTGGGGCACGCTCGGCCTATTCTGGATCAAGCTGTGCCTGCCCAGGCTTCTCAAGCTCATCAACCTGATCCCCTGGAAGATGCGCTATTCACTCACCACGGTAGTGGCCGCGCTCATGTTGACGAACGGCGTCATGACGCTGCAGGCGCTCGATTGTTGGTTCTGCCGTGAGAGCGGCATCGCGCCGAGCTCGCCCGTCGAGGAGTTCTACGCCGAGCACTTCGACAACGCGTACATGGAGCATCGCTTCCAGAGCATGACGATCCACCCCAAGACCTCGAGCCGCGTGGATTCGCCCAAGACGGAGGCGTAGGATCAGCCGCAACATGCCAAAAAAGGGGGGGGCGAGCCCCTTGACACGCGAGCCTTGGCGAAGGAGAATGACCCGAGACACCTCATATCTGCAGGCGCGCCAAAACTGGCTAAAAAATACCGATTTGTATCCATAAGCGCGGCGCCATACTGCCCATTTCACCCTAAACGCGCCCCTAACCTGGGTGCATCATGTCGCGAAAACGATTCGTGGAAACACTACACCCACGTGAACAGGCGTTTTTCCAATCTCGGTCCTTTGGCCGAGGTGTCCTTGGCGGGACGAGCGATACAAAACGGTAGTTTTTAGCCACTTCGGGGATATATACGATCCACATCCATTGAACTTCCGGGCAGAACGCAATCGAGCGTCACTGCGCCCGCCCCTCCCCATGTTCAATCTCGTTGACGCACTCGTTTTTGATGGTTGCCACGAGATGCTGCAGGCCGTCGATCACACGCGGGCGGATGTCGCCGCCGATGAGCACGAGCATGATGTCGTCGCCCACCGCAAGCTCACCGGAGTTGAGCCATACGCGCACGTACCCAATGCCGGGCAGGGTGCGCGCCTCCTCTACCGCAGCGGCGACCTTGTCCTCGTCGTAGGAAAAGTGCATGCTGGTGACTTTGTCGCCGGGCTGGACACCATCGGTTTCGATTCCGCGTGCTTCGGCTTTGGGGGTCTCACGCACGGTGCCGTTGTGGACAAGGTACATGCCGCACGCGCGGAACGACGGGTCCGCTTTGGCCTCGCGCAACCACGCGTCGATAGAGGGTATATCTGCCATGGGTAGACTCGCTTTCTGCCATATGGCCCTTGTTGGAACACCTGAGACGACTCGCATGGCAAGCGCGGACATCACGCCGCCAGCACATCAACCACCCATCTTCTTTAGATTGAGCAGTTTCCATTGTGCCTCAGGACTCTGCGCGGCGCGCTGCGTAACTTCACCATCTCCAAAAAGAAGCTCTGGGCAGTAGTCCCCTTGGGACAATCGCTCCAGGTATTCTTTTTCTAAATCGTTTTTGGGAAGGACGAAACTCTCGACAAACCTCTCCGCCTTTTGCATAAGACTATCGAGAGTCGGGGGTTTTTCAAGCTGGCGCAACATGGGGACGAGCTGCTCTTCGACCTCCTTTTCACATTTTTCAAAACGAAGTGACCTGCCAATAAAGCTGTTTGGAAAATGAGCGGACAGCGAAGCATAGTACAGCAGCACCTTGTGAAGCAGCTCGTCTGGCGCCTCTACGCCGCTACAGTGCTCCGCCAGATTTCCGATGTCGTACAAATCGCGTATTTTGACCCTGTCAAAATACGCCTTGACCTTGCCCCCTGCCAATTCATAATCGTCAAACATCAAAACATCCAAATCGGGGCGCAGCGGAGACTGCCTCACTCGGAGCGGAATCAGGGGCGACCTATTCATGTAAATGCAATCGATCTTTACATGATCATTTCCCCAGTTTCCCCTATACCTCAATACAAATGTCCGTCCCGCATGCCCGCCTTCGCGAGCGTCAACTCTATATCCTAAATAGCTTGCAACTTCCTGTATGCCGCGCTCGATCCCTGGACGCTCTCTCATCATTTCCGCCCGTGAAAGACTCCCCACGTACGACATGTCTATATCAACCGACAAACGCGGAAGACCAAACATGAACAGGTTGATCGCTGTACCACCATGCATCGCAAGCTTGCCCTTTAAATCTGGGTGGCGACCCATTTCTGCCAGCAGCTCCAAAAGGCGGTTGACCTTGTCGAGCGTTTCCGGTCGGAAGCTTTCAATATCTATAGGACCCATGAGCGCAGCTCCTCTTGATCCGCAGGCAAACACAGGTTCCAGCGTTTTGACCAACCCGGGCTTCGCGTTTGTCTTTTGTCCAACCTGTATGGTCCGCCCGTCACCATGGTCTCTAGTCGGTCGAGCTGCTCATCTAGCACACGCCAATCGCGCTGCTTTTGCTCTAACAACCAGCCAACCCTCGCAGCAAGCGAGGCTGACCCTTGCTCCACAAGAGCAAGCAGCTCATCAACATCAAGGTAGGGAAAAAGCGAAAGGGATCGCAGCGCCTCCTCTACGCCACCCGCCCTATCTGTATAGCGCAAACAATCGACTAGCGTTTGCTCGCGCGTGGTAACTCCGGCCCCATTAGCGCCAACCGCTCCTATCAACTGATAGCGAATCGATCTGTCGCAAGCGTATGGTACATACAAAACACCGCCATAGGAGAACTTGGTCTTTATTGTTCTCGACCTAAACTGACACATGCTTGATACATTATGAGCAACGCCGTGGACCTCAAGGGCAGAGTGAAAAGAAATGACTGCATCTAAATCGATCGCCGCAAGGACATCCAGCGCACTCACGCCCGCGCCAGAATAATCGCCAATCTTTGAAACGTATGCGCCGCGTCGAATTCTCTCGATGCTTCCATGCTTTATCGCGCGATCCAAAGTTGTCCTCACCGATGCGGCAGACATACCAGACTCCGACATAAGCTGCTCAACGGTGAAGACTTGATTTCTTTCTATGTAGTCTCTGAACTTCATACTGACAAATTATAGTAGAAACAACTACACTTTGTATACTTTTCTAGTGATTATTGTCAGTATTCCATATTAACAGCCTCCAGAAACGAGTACCTCAATCAAAAAGTGTGGGATTTATCGCAGACCCTCGGACGCGTCCCGAGGCCATTCCTCAACTTCTTAAAGCCACGAATCGGCCGATTTTGTAACGAGTTTCCGAACACCCCGAGTAGAGGGACAATGATAAAAGATTTTATCTGCGGCGATGATGCCAAAAATGTCCCTCTACTCGGCACGCCTCAAAACTCGTTACAAAAACGCCCGATTCGTGGCACTCCACCCGCAACAGGGTCCCGGCGTGCCAAAAGGGGTACGTCCCCAAATGGCACACCGGGCGGTTTGGCGTTTGGGAACGTACCCCCTTTGGAGCGGGGACGGATTTTTGGAGCGCGCGGTTTTACGCTTAGGGCTGGACGGTGTCGTACTCGGCGATGAGCGTGCACACCATTGCGGCGCGCTTGGTCTGCGCCAAGAAAGCATCGTCGCAGGTCACCAGCGTGAGCACCTTGGTTGCGTTGCTCAACTCCGTGTCGGCGTCCGTCGCCTTCGCCTCGGCGTGCTTAATGGAATCAGAGAGGTACTGCGCCAGACCACCATCACCCTCGAACGACGTCTGCCGCGCTTCGACGTAGTCGTCATCAACACGCATCGTAAACAGGGGCTTCAGCTCGTAGGTCTTCTCGGGCGTGATGTAGTAGACCTTCTCTATCGAGTCGAACTTCTCCTGATCAAGCGAATCGTACACCTGCGTGAACATCGAGCCGTCGTTCATGTGGTGACCGTACAGCGTCGTCTGCTGGTCAACAAGACCCGGCGCGGTTCCTTCGGAATCGAGGAAGACGGTGCCGTTGGCGTTATAGTCGCCCGAAATCAGCGTACGCAGATAGGTGTCATTGGTTTTGCCTTGGACGACGACGTAGTTGATGTTCGTGCCGGGGATGTAGATCCAGCCCACCACGTCCTCGTTCACCTTTTTGAGCGCATCGAAGTCGATGACCGGCACACCATCACCGCCCTCATCGGAGAGCGTGACCGCCTCTTTGGTAAGGCCATCGTAGAAATCCGCCGCCTGCTTGTAACCAATCTGCGCATGAACGAACAGACCGCCGGCCACGAGTAATAGCACGACCCCTATGGCGATGAGCACGTACGACGCGATATTGCGACCACGGCGGGGTCGTGGCGCGCTCGACGTCGACCCGGGCCTACCGCCGCGCGTGCCCGTCGAGCCTTGGGGGCGCGCATAAGGAGAAGCCTGAGCTACGCGGGGCGGCCGAATAGGCTGGGACACCCGCGCCCCGCTTGAGGGCGCGGCATTGTACGTCGCCCGGTTCTGCGGCGCGGTGACGTGCGACATCTGGCGAGGCGGTGAGGCGGCATGAGACCCCCGGTTCTGAGAGGCGGCGGCGCCTCCCATTGAGGTCGTATTCGGCTGGGGCGCGGCACCACTGGGCTTAAAGTGCCTTCCTCCGGTTGCCATACCGGGCTACGCTTCGGCCATATCGCGCTTGAGCCGCGCGATCGCATCACGGTACTCGGGCATGGTGGCGCCGAGAATCTGCGTGGCGTAAATTGCGGCGTTCTTGGCGCCATTGATGGCCACGCAGGCAACCGGCACGCCGGAAGGCATCTGAACCATGGAAAGCAGGGAGTCGAGTCCGCCCAGGTCGCTTGTCTTCATGGGGACGCCGATCACCGGCAACGGGGTGAATGCCGCCACGACACCACCCAGGTGGGCCGCCTTGCCAGCCGCGGCGACGATGACCTTGATGCCGCGGTCGGCGGCGGTCTCCGCCCACTCGTGGACCTTCGCGGGATTGCGGTGGGCGCTCGCAATGACGAGCTCGTAGGGCACGCCGAGGGCGTCGAGCTCGGCCGTGCAGCCCTCCATGACGGGCATATCGGATTTGGAACCCATGATGATTCCGACGAGCGGGGTCTTCTCGGAAGCGTTATCCATGGTAGTACCTCTCGGTCTTGTGTCTACAACGCTTCAAAGTATAGCCGAGACCGGCGAAATGCCAGCTATTAGCCTACTTGTTTCTCGGGTATCCGCATGTGCGTTCACCGGCTGGTCGAAACCTTGGCCGAAGGGTGACGGGCCGTGCGGATATGGGGAGATTATCCGATGATTCCGAGGGCGGTTGCCCCCGTTGCCTTCGCTCCTTTGGCAGCGTATTACCTCCTAGCTTGAATTTTTGCGTGCTGTCAGATGTTACCGGCGCCCAGGCCAGACAATCCGGGCATCATGCGGGAAAAAGGGACAAAAGCGTCCCCTACGCTTTCCTCCCCATACAACACGGGAGAACGGGAGGAACGGTGAAACGCTTTCGGACACACCTCGCCGCGCGCCGGCGACACGATCACTTCATCGCATCGAGAGGGCCGCGTGCAAAACCGCGACGTCCCGCTCCCAAGCTACTCGCCGCGCTCGCCGTGGCCGCCGTTGTCGCGCTGGGCATGCTGGCGGGAACGATGGAGGGCGGCAAGGCTACACCTACCGCATATGCGGCACCCAGCACGATCACCGGCAAGGCGGACATCGTCATTACGAACAAACAGCAGGCATACTATGAAGGTGCCGTGGCCCAATGCAAGGCAACGATCCATCTTCCCGATGGGTCGACGCAGATCGCCTATGGGCGCTGCATCTCGGGCATTCATTACGCCGTCCCCTACGACGGAACCTATGACTATGTGGGAACTCTCCAGCAGGACGGCACGTATTCCATCGTCATCCACTCCAACACGAGCGGCGGTGCAAACGCCGACGCGTTCCTCGAAGGCGAGATGTGGGGAACGCAGCAGATGGGAGAGATCCACCTGCGCTACAACCCCAAGGTAACAGTACGGTTTACCAAGACGTCGGCGGATGTCGAAATCACCAAGGGAAACGGGACGTACTCCCTCAAAGGCGCCGTTTACGACATCTATCGAGCGTCCGATGGGGCAAAAGTCACCTCAATAACAACGGACGAGCATGGGCACGCCTCCTGCGAGCTCACGCCCAACACCTCATACTACGCCATAGAGGTCAAAGCGCCGGCAGGGTTCAGCCTCAACAAGCAGCGCATCGAATTCTCCACCGGTGATTCCGAGGGCTCGGTCCCCCTCTCCGACAAGGCGGGGACCGTACGGCTCATCATCGCCAAAAAGGATTCCGCCACGGGCGGGAAAGCGCAGGTGGGAGCATCGCTCGAGGGTGCTGAGTTTCGCGTGACATCAACCTCCACATCCGGCTGGAGCGCAACGGGAACCACAAACAAAGAGGGGTCAGTCGTGTTCGACGCGGTGCCGCTCGGAAACATCGTCGTCACCGAGACCAAGGCACCTGCGGGATACAAGCTTGATCCAAACGCCCATACCTACACGGTCGGCGCCGATCAGCTGGGAGATGCCGAGGTCATCACCCTTGAGCCCGATGATTTCATCGAGCATGTCATCGCGTTCGACATCGACATCGTCAAATACCGTGACACCGGGGCCGAGGGATCGGGGCTGCAACATGCCGGGCCGGGCATCCGATTCGAGATCATCTCGAACACAACCGGCAAAACCGTTGGCTCCCTCATCACCGACGAGAACGGCAAAGCGTCCACCGATCGCGCCGAGACGGTGAATCGGGAGGCGATTGCCGCCGACAAGACGGATGACCCGCAGAAACCCTGGATGGGCGAGGGAAAACGCGTGGAGGGCATATCCGGCGCGCTCCCTTATGATGCCAAGGGCTATACGGTCCGCGAAGATCCTTCCACCACACCTGAGGGCTATCGTCCCTGTCCCGATTGGACCATCGGCGTGGACGCCATGGCAGACGGGGCGAGCCTACATTACATCGTCGATAACGACCTCATCACCTCGCGCATCCAGGTGGTCAAGGCCGATGCCGAAAGCGGGCAAACCGTACCGCTCGCCGGCTTCTCCTTCCAACTCTTGGACAAAGATCTCAAGCCTATTACCCAAGAGGTTTGGTATCCCAACCACAGTGAAGTCTCCATATTCGAAACCGACGAGACGGGAACCGTCACGTTTCCCGAGGCACTCAGGTCGGGAACGTATTATCTTCGCGAGGTGGCGGCGCGGGAGCCATATCTTCTTCCAAACAAGGATGTCAAGGTCGTCATTTCAGACGAGCATGAAACCGGCCCGGTGACTGTTGTCCGTGTGGCGGACGAGCAGGCACGGG
This sequence comes from Collinsella sp., assembly GCF_052346665.1. Classification (NCBI taxonomy): domain Bacteria; kingdom Bacillati; phylum Actinomycetota; class Coriobacteriia; order Coriobacteriales; family Coriobacteriaceae; genus Collinsella; species Collinsella sp. Next base: position 20,553 of record NZ_DAWDUX010000026.1, on the reverse strand, counting down.
GAGTCGCATCCATCCACAAGACCTGCTCTGAAAAGGATGATTGTCCACACCTTACCGAGTTTCAGGAGCCCAGCAAATCGCTTCAAACAGGGAAAATATCATCCCAGAGCAAATATGATGCAGCCTATGGCCTTGCAGGCGCCGAGTTCGATGTGGTGGCCCTCGATGACGTTATCAGCCCCGATGGAACCATTCAGGCAACCGCCGGACAGATCGTCGATCACGTGGTGACGCAGGAAGGCGGCTGGGCACAGTCCAGAGAACTGCCCTTAGGGATGGGCAGCGCGCGCTATGCCTTCGTTGAAACGAAGGCTCCAGATGGGCACGTTCTTGACGCGACGCCGCTCGAATTCACCCTCACATACCAAGACAGCTCCACGAACCTCGTGTATGCGGATGTCGAAGCGGCCAATGAACCCACGCATCTTGAAGTCGATAAGAACATTACGGACAACGGTGCTCCTTTGGAAGGTGCGTCCTTCTCCTTGTGGGATAGACGAGACGAGATCTCCGTCTCTCCGAACGAGGGCGGCGCGATCGCGGTGCGTGCTCCCGAGGGATCAACCGTCTGCGCCCAGCAGCGCGTTCCCTACGCCGTCATCGAGCTCGTCAAGCCAGACGCCATATCCGTCTCCCTCCAGCGTGAGGGAAGCTCTCCCCTCGAACTCACAACATCCCAAACCAACCTCGAGCCCGGCTTATACGCGCTTTCCGTTATTCGCGATGGCAAGCAACTCGACATCGACCTCAAGGAACTCGACATCGTCGAAAACCAGAGATATGTTCTTTCCATCACACAAGGGGTGTTCGGTACGAGCGCGACACTCGCGCATGCGGGAGATGCGTGCAAGCCGGTTGAGCTCACGTATCGGAAAGAAGACAACGCTTACACAGCAAGCGATCTTTCTGCCGGGCGTTACGAGCTAACCGTCGATGGAGGTGAGGCGCACACCGCAACCTTGGGAACCACCGCCTCATACGCCATGTTCGATTCGGGGACGTGGACAGATCTCCCCATCCTTCTTACCGGCGGCGCCACAACGTTCGACGCCTCCACGGATGCGAGCGGAACTCTGACCGTAAAGCACCTGGAGGAGGGGGCGTATGGCCTGCGAGAAACGGGGGCTCCCCCTGGTTTTATTGGCCCATACCTTCCTATCTTCTTCTCAGTCGACGCACATGGCCAGATTGAGGGTAAGCAAACCCACACCGTGACCGTAGAAAACGACTACACAAAAGTCGAGATCTCCAAAAGGGATATCACCAACGAAGAGGAGGTGGAAGGAGCCAAGTTGAGCATCCTCAACAATAAGGGTGAAGTCGTTGAGCAGTGGACGAGCGGAAGTGAGGCCCATCGTATCGATCGACTCGCACCGGGTACCTACACGCTCGTTGAGGATATGACCCCACGCGGGTACGACAAGGCCAAGAGTGTCGCGTTCACCGTTGAGGAAACGGGGGCGGTGCAGACCGTCACCATGTACGACGAGCCCGTTACCGTTCAAGGGGAAATCGACAAGCGTCAGGAAATCGCCGACCCAACGGCACCCGATACCGTCGAAAACGGAGACGGTCTTAATCAAGCGAACGTCACGGTCTCCCCCGAAGGCCGATTCGACTACAGCATCGACTTTAGAAACACAAGCTCCACCTGGGTCGACGAGTTCACCGTCACCGATGACCTGGATGCCGTGCGCGAGGGGCTGGCGATATTCGAGGGAATCACGACGCCGGTTGCGCGCGAGGACTTCGACGGCAAGCTCAACGTGTGGTACACCACGAACAACATCGATGATGACCATATGGATGAAAGTGGTGCAAACGCGACGCGTGACGATGGGCACGACAACCCCTGGCTCACCGACCCCGCCACGGTGCATCTAGGCGATGATGGTCGCGCGGTCTCTTATGCGGGCTGGGCCCTGTGGACACAAGACCTGCCGGCAGACGAAGCCCACATGTTGTTCGCAAAGGACCTTGGCCTAGGTGAGGGGGAATACATCACGGGTATTCGCCTTGAGTATGGTCGAGTGGAGCAGTCGTTTACGTCACGGCGCGATTCTTGGAAGCGTGATGACCTTAAAGATCCGCACGATGATCTAGACCGTATCGAGCGCGCGCAAAGCTCAAAGAGCGAGGGGGATAATCCAGCGGAACAGTCGTTGTCCCCCGCAGTCATTCACATGCGCGCGACCGGCGAATATCTCGCCGGCACCGATTTGTCTAATTCAGCCCACGTGGATTTGTATCGCAACGGAGGCGGTACCGGACTCGAAGACCATGACGAAGACTACGTAACCCAAACGCCGGGCAATGAACCCAAGGGCCCGCTCGCCCAAACGGGGTGGACATCACCGGCGCCCTTCCTGCTTGCCGGGGCACTAGCCGCCGGCGGTGTGGGCCTCGCCTGCGGCAGGAGAGCACGTGTTCGGCCGCAGCGCCCTTATCTCAAACGGCGATCATGAGCGTTGGAGGACGACGTATTCGACCGCTCTTCAAGCGCGCCATGATGCTCACTGCAACGCTGCTCGCCGCGACGGCGGGCATCATGGCCGCCGGCACGTCACGCTCACTATCTCGATATAGCACGCTTGAGGTCGAGGTGATTGGCGATTCCCCAAACAACGCGGCAAAAGAGGGCATCGACTGGCCCTCTCTGAGGAAGGAGAACCCCGATGTAGTCGGATGGCTAACGGTTGAGGGCGCGAGCATCAGCTACCCCGTTACATCAGAACGGGGAGAGCATGCTGGCGGATGGTATTTGAAACACGATTTCTGGGGGAGGACAAGCACCTTGGGCTGTCCCTATATCGACCCCCGTTGCACTACGGAAGCTTCCCATATCCTCATCTATGGACACACCGTGGATGCGCCAGACTCGATGTTCACGCCGCTTTCGCACGCCTATGAACAGCAGACCTTTTCACTCATCGGAGATGCGCATTGGTCAACCCACGAGCATGGAGATGCAACGTTTAAGCCTCTCATGGCAATCAACGTCGATGCCTTATACCCAGACATCCAGCAGTTCCGATTCGCCAGCAACAATGGTCTGCGCTCCTTTTTGCGCTCCCTTTCCAAAGACGCCTCATGCTGCGCCGAAAACAAGGAGGAACTTATCGAACGGGCTCGCCGTGTACTCAGCTTGGTGACCTGCCCGTCACCCCATGAAGGAGAGTGCACAAGAACCATCGTGATCTTTGTCCAACTGCAAGCACGATCGCGACCACTTCGTACAAAGCATTTCCAGCCATAAAAGGGCCTCCCATTTCTTGTGTCCAAGAAATGGGAGGCAGTTCAGGCATATCGCTGGGGCCGGGGGCAAACGACAAGGGCGGGCGCCAGAGGCCTACTCGGTTAGCTAGAGACCTACTCGGTTAGCTCCTCGTCCTCCTGGGTTACAGCCCGATTCTCCTCAGCTCGCTGAGCGCGCACGCTATCAGGTGTAGACCATTTCTCTCCCAGATAGTACGACAAGCCCAACCCGAGCAAGACGGCGATGGTCGCCCCGATCAAATACTGAACCCAATGTTCCTTGATGTACCTGAACACGGTCTCTCCCCTATAGCATGTGTACCGCTTTTACGAGCGGCGGATGACCTCGGTGACCACATCGGACACGAAGGCAACGTTGTCCGTATCCACGTTGTACGGCTGATCCTCCTCCGTATGGGCGAGGGCGAAGCCGGTGCCCTCAACACCACCGATGGTCAGGGAGCGCAAGCTCATACCCATGGCGACATGGGCATCGGTTGTCACGTACGGCATGTCGACCGTCGCACACTCGCGATGGAAGTCGCTGCTCACCTGCTGGACCAACTTCATGATGCGCTTGTCACCCTTGAAGACGCGTTGCTCACCTTCGGTGGCGAGCATGGCGAGCTGACCCGCACCCACGCTCTCGAGGTTGATGAGGAACACACCGCGAAGCTTGTCACGATGGGCATCGAGGAATGCACGGATGCCGGCGTTGCCATTTTCAGATGCGCCCGTGGCCACGAACCAGATGTCGTGTCCCAAAAGCTCGTCATCGCCCATGTCGGCAACGGCCTCGCGCAGCTCCTCCTCGGTTGCGCCGTCGTAGCCAGCGGCGCCGCCCTTCCATCCGTCGTCGAAGTTGTCCCAGGAACCGATGTCGTTCCCCGTGGACTTGGCATCAAACGAGTCATCGACACCAAGCCACTCACTCATGCTGTCATCGTCCTTCTTCTTGCGTCCAAAGAGGCGGCCGATTCCACGGTGCGTCTTCTCTTGAGCGGGCGCCAGGGCGCTGATGGTCTCAAACGACTGCTCAGGAGCTGCAACGGGCTCGGGAGAACTGATGACCGTAAAGGCACTGCGGGCCTCGGAGGCGACATCAGCGGTCCCGCTTTGGTTCGGAACATTTGGGGCACCCTGAACGCCAAACGGATCGGCCGGGGCGGCGGAAGGATCAGGTAAATCGAACAAGGAGGCGCGGTTCGCCGTCTGGGGTACCCGGGGCACAGGGGCGTCCGCCGTGCTCGGCACGTTGATGGTGCGCTTGGGGCGTGCCGGCACCGCAGAGTCTATCTGGGCCATGAGGGAGTCAACCGTCTCCACAGGCTGGACGGAGGGCTGGACGGGCATGGCAATCGTGCCGGACATGTCGGCTTCTCCGCGAGGCGTGGCAGAGGGCATCGCGAACACCTCAGTAGCGCCAGCTGCGTCCTGATCCTCGTGATCCTCCTCCACGTGATGCTCTTCCTCAACGGGCTGCCCCGCAGGGGCCTCCTCTGCAGCAGCGTCAACGGCGGCGTTCCCATCCTCAGAAGGAGTCTCGTCGCTCGCCGCCATGGCCGTCTCCTCAGCAGCTTCGTCCTCAGCCTCGTCCTCGATGACCTCATACTCAGCTTCCATCACGACGTCGAAGTCGTCTTCTTCCTCGACCTCTTCCTGAGGGGCGAGCGCTTCTTCAAATCCGTCCTCATCCTCAGCCTCATCGTAGGCCTCGGCGAGCTCGCCCTCATCGTTAGTGTCCTCTTCGGAATAATCCTGCTCGAGCTCAACATCCTCGTCGTAGGTGTCGTATGCGTCATACGCGTCGGCGGCGGGAGCCTCCTCCTCATGCTCAACCTCAAACGCGGTTGGGGTCTCGGGCTCGGGCTCATCACCCGGTTCGTACAGCACGACGCAGCTCTCGGGAAGCATACCCAAACCGCGAATCACGTCAGCGCCAAAACGAACGTTGCCCGCGCTGTTCAAGTAGAAGGGAAGCTTGGGCTCGGGGGCGGCGGCATCCAAATCAAGCTCGGACTGCGTCCCGGCACCGAGATCTTCTTCCTCGCTCTCCAGGTCCTCTTCGACAACAGGCGCGCTATCAATAGCGGGCATGGTGGCGACCGTGGCATCGGCGTCGAGCTGCTCCTCGACCTCATCCTCCGCGGGAGCGACATCGTTCTCGACATTCATGGTCACCGTCGTCCCAAGATCAACAGCAGGAAGATCGGTAGCCGTCGCGCCGAGCACGTCGACGGGCTCGAGCACCACAGGCACCTCGGGAACCTGCTCGACAACCTTACCAACCTCGGCGGTCTCGGTAACCTCGTCCGCCTCGCCATTCTGCTCGTCTTGCCCCTCAACCTCGTGGGGGTAAGCCATGGCAGCCTCCGCCTCAGCGGCAGCAGCCGCCTCTGCCGCGGCGATCGCGTCTTCGAGGATGCGCTGCTGCTCGGCGAAATACTCGTCCGCCGGCGTATCATGCGGGAATTCCTCACCAAGCTCGTACGGCGAAACGGCATCCATCACGCCGAGCATCGCGGCAACGGAAGACTTGTTCGACACGGCGCCCGTGGTATACGGCAACACGAAACGATTGGCAATAATCGCAACGCCGTTCGCCAGCGGAACCAAAGCAGCAAGAATGGCGAGAACCCAAAGCACCGCTTTGGCGGCACCCGGAACGGGGAACAGGCGAATGAACGCGAGAACCGCGGGCGCGACCATCGCAAAGGGCAGCAACTTGACGATGAGGGGCTTGTACGCCGCGAACGGCTCACGGGCAAGCAGGTCCTCACGCGGCGAATCGTAATGGGCGACCACCACGACAGGGCGGTTGCGGGGCGAGGCGAGCGGGCCGGAAGCACGATGGTAGGCGATGACATTCTGGCTCAAACCACCAGAGCCCAAACCGGAGATCACGGGGCGACCCGTGCGCTCGAGCACGTAGACAACGGCGGCGGCGAGGGCCAAAAGCAGGCCGACCACGCCAAGGGCCCCTCCAATGCCGCAAAGCACGGCACCGACGAAAGCGACGATACCCAAGATGGCCTGGGCAACCTTGGTCATGCCACTCGCGCTGAACTCTTGCATCTCGGGCGTGAATCCGTGATCGGCAAAGATCTTCGCGATGACGTTGGCCGCCTCGCGCTCCTCTTCACTACACGCCGGAGTGATACCCGTGTTCTGCAGTAGGTGGCTCAGGTATTGTTTCGTATTCGCCATGTGGGCTCCACATCGAACTCGCTTATGTGCAAACGCATCGAATTCACGATGCGCATGTATAGTCGCAAGTATACCCTTACTTATGCTTTACCTGCAGAATTTCAACCCCTCAATATGGTTCCTGCAGTCGCAATTCCCCATTAACACACGGCGAACATGAGCAGAACACCCCACCTCCTTACACTAGAATGAGGTAACCAACGAGCAGGTGTTGACCAAGTGGGAAACGGGAGGGTGCGCATGCAGAACGGAACTTCGAATGCCGCACATGACGAGGTGAAACCGCGTGCGTGGACGAAGTCCGAAGACATCGCGCGGCGCATGCTCAACCTCATGTTCTCCCTCAGCGTGGCACAAGAACCCCTCACCACTGAGCACATCATCAACGACCCCGAGATCGGCTACACCAGTCCATCTCGCGAATCGCGCATCAAGGCGTTTGCCCGCGATCGCGAATCTTTAGCCTCTCTCGGCGTCCATATTCGAGAGGCGTCCGACTCCCACAACGCCAAAAACGAGCAGCGGAGCTGGGAGATCGACCGAACTTCCACGCATGCCGACACTGCCGCGCTCTCGCCGTACGATGCGGAGGAGGCAGTTGCGGCAATCGACCAGATATTTGCACTTCACGCCGACGATCCAGCGCGTTGGCCCCTCCAAATGGCCCGCACCAAACTGTGTGAAACCGCGGGCATCTCCCCGGAGGGCTCCAGCACGCAGCCGCTGAACATCAAGCGCGATCTCACCAACTTGTGGAACGCTTTTTCGCGCAGAAGGCCGGCGTCGTTTACCTATCGCGACGCACGCGGAAACGAGAACATCCACACCGTCGACCTCTACGGATCTTTTGAACGGGGGAGCTACGTATATCTTGTCGGACGCGACCATGGGGCAGACGGGCTGCGCACTTTTAGAACCGACCGCGTTGTCTCCGCGAAAAGCTCACCGGAATCGAGCAGGCCCTACGTGATTCCCTCCGAGTTCGACATCACCGGCTCTCAATTCCTCCCCTTTGACTTCTCCGCATGCAACCCCGTCTTGGCGGAATTCTCCTTTTCGCCCGGCGTGGGCGCTCACGAGATCGAACTCATCACCAAAGGCAGGGGAGAGACACGCGATGAGGAGGACGGGTCGACGCAATGGTCCGTCGACGTACGGGACGTTGATGCCGCAGCGCGATTTGCCCTCGAGCACGCTCATATCGGCCTTTCCGTTCGTGGACCCAAGGTGCTCGTCGACTGCGTGAACCTTATAAAACAAAAGGCGGTAATGGCGAATGAACAGCAATGATAAGCCCCTGGGTAGGGACGAGATTACGAATCTGTGCTTAATTCTTCTCACTTCCCTCACCGCATCGACAGGAGGCCATATACGCATCACGGATTTTTGCCGCAAGTTCGGTATCAGTTCATCCCAGTTCGAGCGCGTTTTTGAACTGCTCCAGTCAATCGCCGATGAACGCACGGGTGCGCGCATCGCCATCGTGCGGGACGAAGATCGCGTCTCCCTCATGGGCAACGCCGGAGCAATAGAACCCGTTCGCCTCACCGCTCCCGAGGCACTTGCGCTCAACCAAGCGCTTGAACGCTGCAACCTCGACAACCGCGTGCGGGAGCGAATCGCGACGGCACTCGCCCCCATCACGCATGAAGCCACAGGCAAGCGCCTCCTCTCCGGCGATGCCCTCTTCGGCGGATTCTATCCCGCCGTCGCCGAGGCAATCGCCTATGGGGTGCGCCTGCGCATGAAGTATCGCGCCATATCCGAAGATGCCCCGTGCGAGCGAATCATCGACCCCGGGTACATCGAGGTCGCGGGTGATGCCGCATACCTCGTGGCGTGGAATGTCGTGAAGGGTGGGCAGCGCAGCTACCGACTCGATCGCATCGATTCAGTCGAGTTGACCGAGGATTCCGTAATCGACCATCCCTTTGTCCGCCTCTCCGCCGCGGAAAGCCTGCAAAAGCATGGAGACACCGCCAAGATGCGATGGAGCACCCAAGAGGCGTTCGACGCGTCCACATGGGCGGGTATCGACCGCGATAGCGCGAAGCGCAACGACGATGGCACGGTCGAGGCGAACGTGAGTTATACCTCAACGCCATGGCTCTTCGACCAGGTGCTCGCTGCCGGTGGAGAGCTCATCATCGAGGCGCCGGATGAGCTCAGAGCTGCTCTCATCACCTACGCACGATAGACACGGGGCGCGGCGACCAAACTACCGGTGGCTGGCACGCCAAAGCTCAAGATAGCGACCTACCTGTGGGCTTTCGATACGCTGGTACGCGGCGGGCAGAGACGAGAGGAACTTCTTGCCATACCCCTTGGTCACCAAACGCGAATCCGCCAACACCAAAACGCCGGCGTCGGTCGACGTGCGAATCAGTCTACCAGCGGCCTGCTTGACCTCCAACACCGCCTCGGGCAGCGAGTAGCGGGCCCATGCGCGATCCTCACGCACACCGCGTTCGCACGAGAGCGGGTCCGTCGGGCTCGAGAACGGCAACTTGGGAATCACCACGCAGCGCAGGGTGTCGCCGGCGGCGTCAAAACCCTCCCAAAACGCCTTAAGGGCAAACAGGGAACTCGTCTCGTCGGAGAGGAATCGATCACGCAGGATCTTGGCGGACGTGTTCTTCTTCTGGCAATCGAGAGCGAGGCCCTCCTTTGACAGGCGGGGAGACACGCGGTCGAACAACTCCTCCATGTCACGCCTATTCGTAAAGAGAGTGAGCGTTGAGCCCCCCATTGCCATATGTACGTCTACCAGCAGGTTTTCCAAAGCATCGAGGTATGCCGCCCGATTACGCGGATCGGGGATATCGCCCGCAACCACCACTGCCATATTTCGCTCGAAATCGTAGCTCGAATCGAGGTGTAGAGTCTGGAAGGACTCGCGTCCCAAGCGATCCAACCCCACGGCATGGGTGAAGTGATCAAAACTGCCCGAAACTGTCATGGTCGCCGAGGCGAATATCGCCGTGTGCATCTCGGGCAGCCAATTTTCAGCAAGAGCCTCACCAATATCAAGGCGCTCGGCGCTTAGGCTCTCCCCACCCGCCTTGATGCGGCGGTTGACCTGGCACGAGTAGACATAACGGTCGTTGGTGCCTTCCACCACCAGCTTGAGTCCGTCGTTCAGCTCCTTGAGACGGCGTTGCCCATCTGCGACGTCTGCGACAAGCTCCGGCTTTTCCTCCGCCACAGTCTCAACGAGTGAGGCGAGGTTCTTTGATGCCTCATCGAGTGCGTCGATGGCCGTATTCGCGACCTCGGCGAACACACCCCATGCGGCACTTTCCCGCACCTCGCGGCCAATCCACATGTTGGCGGTATCGTATCCGCTATCCGAGCGGGCAGATCGCGCGAGATCGCGCACGGCATCGAAAAGATCGGCCATGGCCAGGGATGCACGTTGCGTGCTCGAGGTCGCCTTGGCGGTCAAACCCATGAACAACGTGGCGGCGTCAGAAGCTGCGAGGTCTCGGGTGATCCTCCCCAGCGAACCGGTGCGCGCACCGCCCAACCGCTCAAAAATCGATCGGCTCTCGTCCGCAGAGACCGTGACCGCCCACTGCCTGCGAGCCTCACCTTCGATCGAATGGGCCTCGTCAACCACCCAATGACGAATAGGCGGCAGGATCTTTCCGTCCGCCGCGACATTGCGGAAGAGCAGCGAATGGTTGGTTACCACCACATCCGCGCGGGCGGCGCGCCGGCGAGATCCGTGGACCATACATTTGTCGGGGTAAAAGGGGCACAGCCGCCGAGCGCATTCGCGAGAGGAGGTGGTGAGATCTGCCTTTCGCACACTCCTCCAGCGAATGCCCAACCCATCGAGATCGCCAGCGGGCGATTGGCAGGCGTAGGCGTAGATAACGGCGATGGCGGTGAGCGTGTCTGCCGGGTCGCGCGTGGTGTGGACCTCGCTGGCGCGCGCCAAGCGCTCAAGTTTTCGCAGGCATGGGTAGTGGTCATAGCCCTTGAGGGCACAATACGTCAGACCGCCCTCGATTTCACGGGCCAGACGGGGCAGCTCGTGATACATCAGCTGATCCGCCAGATTATTCGACTTCGTGGCGATGCCAACCGTGATGTTGTTGCGTTTTGCCGCCTGAGCGAAGGGCACGAGATAGGCGATTGACTTGCCCACACCGGTACCAGCTTCGATCACGCGATGCGAAGAAGTCGCCAGGGCATCACGTACCTCGGCTGCCATCTGCATTTGCTCCACGCGCGGTTCGTAACCAGGGTACATGCGGTTGACGAGACCGTCTGGCTCAAAGCACGCTTCGACCTCTTCGCGCGAGGGCATATTGAGTCCCGGAAGCTCATCGGCATCGATACGCGCACCAAATCCCGCCGCAGACGAAGAGTCGGCGGCCAAAATGTCATGTCTGGCACTTACCAGCGAAAACACTGCTTCGGGATGGCTGCCGGCCAAGAAGCTAAAGATCGGCCGGTAGCTCCACGGTACATCGGGGTGCATATCCGCCAAACGGCGCATGAGGCCGAGCGGCAGGTCATCAAGCCCGCAAAGCAGGATGCGCCAGACACCGCACAGCGCCTCGACATCGGCATTCGCACGATGAGACACGCTCGCACACCCAAACAGCTCGGCCATGGACGCGAGCTTATGTGAACTCAAACGCGGCAATGCAATGCGCGAGAGGGCGAGAGAATCAATCCAGATGTCCGACACTTCCGAGCCGCCACTCACGGCCTCTATGAACCCTCGGTCGAAGGCTGCGTTATGGGCAATCACCGGCGCGCCACCCACGAACTCCGCAAGAGCGGCAACCGCCCCTTCGGCGGAAGGGGCGTGAGCAACATCGGCATTCGTGATACTCGTAAGCTCCGTAATCTCGGCCGGTATAAGCCCCGAGGGCTTGACGAACGTATCAAAGCGATCGACGATCTCGCGACCGCGCAAACGGGCGGCGGCGATCTCAATCAGCTCGTTCTCACGATGGGATAGCCCCGTGGTCTCGGTATCGAGCACCACCACGTCATCTTCTATCAGGCCAAACGAACGCGTCTCGGCACGGGCGGCGAGCGTTGCGTATGCGTCAATAACCTGCTGCGGAGTGCCCGGAAGCACCGCCGCAGCCATCGCGAGCGGTGATGCCGCGGCGGAGGCGCTCATCGACCGGCTCGCTCGAGGGCCAGATCGACCAGTTCGACACACAGATCGCTAAACGCGATACCGGCGTGGCGTGCCTCATCAGGCACGAGAGACTCAGGCGTCATGCCGGGAATGTTGTTAGTCTCGAGGATGACGGGGCCTTCCTCCGTGACAATTACGTCTGTACGCGAGATACCGTACAGACCCAACGCCTCATGCGCGCGACAGGCGATATCCTGCACCTGTGCGTAGACATCCTCAGGCAGCTGGGCTGGAATCCGATGGATTTCGGCGGGGTCGGCGTACTTCACCTCGAGGTCGTAAAACTCCGACTGCTTGGGCATGAGGATCTCCACCACGGGCAGAGCGCGAAGGGTGTCGCCATCGCCAACGGCGGCAACTGAACACTCGGTACCAAAGACCCGACGCTCCACCATGACCTTCTCACCGTGCTCGAATGCGAACTCAATAGCAGCGGCGAGCTCCGAGGGGTCCTTCACCAGGGAAATACCGTAGCTCGAGCCGTTCACCGCCGGCTTTACGAAGCTCTGAGGCCCCACAACCTCGATGATCTCCTCTATCGAAGGCATATCGGCGCGGCCGAACGTCACACTCGGCGCGACGGGCAGGCCGGCGCGGCGATAGAGCAGCTTGGAAAGGTCCTTGTCCATGGCGATGCCGCTCGCAAGGGGAGACGAAGCCGTATAAGGGATGCCCATGAATTCCAGCACGTGCTGGGTCATGCCATCCTCGCCACCGCGGCCATGGAGGGCGATAAACGCCACATCGAACGACCCCGTGGACATGGTGTTGAGAAACGACGGGTCGGCGGGATCAACCAGCTCCACCGCTCCATAACCCGCCTCCTCGAGCCCCTGTACGACATGAGCACCCGAAGCGAGGGAAATCTCGCGCTCATCCGAGATTCCTCCCGCAAGGACTGCAATCTTCATGTCCTGGCGCGTCTTGTCGCTCATGATGTCACCTTTCAGGCTCGAATCCCCCTCAAAGCCCGTTATGGCGAGGGAGCGGTGTCCATTTCACGCAATAGCTGCGCATCTGCATCGCAAATGCCCAACAATACCCTATTGTATAGGTATATATGCCCTTGAGACGCACGAGCATCTCACCACCCGAAAGGCGACAAATGGAACGCACCGATCGTGCACGCGATATACGTCTCCTCGATTTAGAGGAACTGCAGAATTTGGTCAAAGAACTCGGTCAACCTGCTTTTCGCGCCAAGCAATTGAACGAATGGATTCACGAGAAGAACGTATGTTCGTTTGATGAGATGACCAATCTCCCTGTGGCAATGCGTGAGAAGCTATCAGAGCGCTTTTCCTTCAATGTACCGGTTGAGCTTGTTAAACAGGTCTCCAAGGATGGCTCTCGCAAGTACCTCCTGCAATTTGCCGATGGCGTCTCCGTCGAGACCGTTGGCATGCCTAATCGAAACAAGCTGGCCGTCTGCATTTCTTCTCAGGCGGGCTGCGCCATGGGATGCGCCTTTTGTGCGACCGGCCTTGCCGGCCTTTCCCGTTCTTTGACGGCTCAAGAAATGGTCGATCAGGTGCTCCATGTCTCCCGTGACTTCGGCGAGCGCGTTACGAGCGTTGTCTTCATGGGTCAAGGTGAGCCCTTCGCTAACTTCGACGCTACGATCGACGCGTTGCGAGCGCTCAACGATCCCGATGGACTCGCCATCGGAGCGCGCCATCTCACCGTCTCCACCTGTGGCGTTATCCCCGGCATTCGCAGATTCGCTGAGCTTCCCGAACAGTTTACGCTTGCGATTTCTCTGCACTCGGCCGTCCAGGGAACACGCAACCAGCTCATGCCTGGCGTGAAGAAGTACACGCTTCCCCGGCTCCACGAGGCCATCCAGCTCTATGTTGAGAAGACCGGCCGCCGCCCAACGTACGAGTTTGCCATGATCGACGGCATCAACGACACCAATCCCGAGATGCAGGCTTTGATCGACTTCTGCGCCGGGACGCTCTGCCACGTCAATCTCATTCAGCTCAACAACATTCCCGACAGTCCGTTCCGTCCTTCTCCCATCGAGAAGGTCGAAACGCTGCAGCGCCGCTTAACCATGCACGGCGTCGAGACGACTATTCGAAATTCTCGCGGCAGCGATATCGATGCCGCGTGCGGCCAGCTCAAGCAGCGCCGCTTCCGCGTTCAGTAGGGGACACTGCCAAGGAGACGTCGTCCAGGTAGTTACTCAAGGGTCCAGCCGGGAGAACTGTCCAAGAGCGCTTCCTATGGGGCGAACAGGAGGCACCACCCAGGGGAGACCATCAATCCACGGGTGATGTGTTTCACATGAAACGAAGTAGGGGTCGCGAATTGTGTTCGCGACCCCTATGTTTATATCTCTCTCATCAACCCACATGAAGGAGGTGTTATTCAAAGCCTGAGGCTAATGCTTAGCATTGGGTGGATCAAAAGCATTGAGGTGTCTTCCCGAGTATTTCACACCTACTTATTGTTAGGTACCTAATAACCTATTGACTCCCACTGTCTTTCCACCCAGTCCTGATTGACTTGAGGATTCTTGGTCAACCGTGCTGTTCGCAGAGCAACTTCTTCCGACATCTCGTCTACCTTCTTTTTCGAAGTTGAGAAGATATCGGTCACACCATTTTTCATTCGTTCGATGGACTCGGGCCGCGTCACAACAATGAATCCAACAACAGCTCCAAGCCCCACTGCCAACGAAGTTAAAGCAATCTCAGATGCCCTGCTCATCGTTTACCTCAATCATTATTTACATCGACCATAGATTCAAGGATGCGTTGCAGGTCATCCTCATCCTTGAACTCGATTTCAATCTTATTCTTACCCCGTGTCGCGCGCACCTTAACATTGGTATTGAAGATCTGCCGCAGCACACGCGCTGCCTTTTTATACGACTGCGGTGTGACCGGACGAGGTGCACGCGGCGAATCTCCGACTGAAAATAACGGAGCAAGGTTTTCAGTCGCACGAACTGACAAACCTTCAGCAATAACTTTTTCAGCAAGCTTAATCCTTGCATCCTCAAAGGGAACAGCAAGAATGGCGCGCGCATGACCAGCAGTCAGCTTACCCTCGTACATCATCTGCTGGACCGACTCTGGAAGGTCAAGGAGACGAAGTGAATTCGTTATCGCTGAACGAGACTTAGAGACAGCTTTCGAGAGAGCCTCCTGTGTCATTCCACTCGCCTTGATGAGCTGTTTGTAACCCTTTGCCTCTTCTATGGGGTTAAGATCGGATCTCTGAAGATTTTCGATCAACGCAAGTTCGAGCATCTTCTGATCGTCAACGTCCCTAACAATAACCGGAACTTTTTCGAGTCCCGCTATCTTCGAGGCCTGATACCGACGTTCACCGGCAATAATCTCATATTTAGAGCCATTCTTTCGCACGAGGAGCGGTTGCAGGACACCATTCTCGCGAATTGACTCACTCAACTCCTCGAGTTCAGATTCATTGAAATGAGTTCGTGGCTGATTGGGGTTTGGAACGATCTGCTCCAACGGCATCTCCGTCTCAGGGGCTGCAAATCCAGTCTCAGACTGAGCTTCCCCCATAAGAGAACCCAGACCACGTCCGAGCGCGGGCTTTTTCTTTGGACTAGGCACGACGAATCACCTCTTTAGCCAGATCCATATAGGCAATTGCGCCCTTGTTATGTGGCGCGTACTCAATCACAGGCATACCGTACGAAGGAGCCTCAGACACCTTTACAGAACGAGGAATGCAGGTTTTGAAGGCGGTATCTCCAAAATAGTTCTGTACTTCCTCAACGACCTGATTCGACAAAGAAGTTCGCGAGTCATACATGGTCATTAGCACACCATAGGTATCAAGGTCTTTATTAATGCGACCTTTAACCATACGCATCGACTCCAAGAGTTTCGTTACGCCTTCAAGTGCGTAATACTCGCATTGAATCGGAATGAGTACACTGTCTGCGGCAGCAAGTGCATTAATCGTTAACAAGCCAAGTGAGGGTGGACAATCTATGAGGATAAAATCGAATTCCTCTTTAACGGGATCCAGAAGATCTTTCAGACGTGTCTCTCTGGCCATAGCAGAAACGAGCTCAATTTCGGCACCGGCAAGTTGAATAGTTGCCGGAATGATGAATACCCGTTCACTAACCGTATCGTGAATGAGTTGTTCTGCGGGAACATCATGCAGGAGCGCATCGTAGATGCATTGCGAAAGTTCCTCTTTATCGACTCCGATTCCGCTCGTACTGTTACCTTGCGGATCAAAGTCGACAATCAGAACCTTACGTCCCTGCTTTCCTAATGCTGCTGCAAGATTTACCGTTGTTGTCGATTTTCCGACGCCACCTTTTTGATTGATTATTGCAATTGTGTGCAATGGCTTAGCACTTTTCGAGCGCTTAACGTCGCGAAATCCCACATTCCCTCCTGGATCTTCAATATGTATGCTGCATTACTCCCATAGGGATCAAGTTTCACGTGAAACATTGCGGACACAACAACGTCCTTTTGTCCCAACGATATAACTCATTAACAATCTTAATATGTTTCACGTGAAACAGCTAGTAAGAGATATCTTGTTTTTAAATTCACCTATGCCGTCAATTCAAGCTGCTTATGGCTTCACATTGGGATATCAATAATGAAATTTCCATTCCAATTGAGCGAACACTATTTGCGCACTGAATACCGATGCTTCGTGATTGTTTTGAACATAGTACTTATATGCTTAGTTGCCAGAGGATTAGATCTCTTAAGAAACAAACAGCCATGAACTAGCTAGAAATTTAACAATCATCTGCATTACATCAAGCCAGATGAATCACAGTTTCACGTGAAACAAGATCGGGAGACTGAGGGTAAACGCGATTGTGTTACCCTTCAATACCTGTTTCTTCTTTTAATAGCATTCTCGACATGAATGGATGATCTATTTAGATTGGTTCAGTTGGAAAACACAATAACCAACACTTCGAACATAACTCAAAACTAGAAACGCATAACGTAAAAGACAAGACGAATAAAGAAATAACCACCCCCAAACATGAGGTGGTTACAATAAAACAGACATGAATTGGAAAAGAGACTAAGAAACCAAGGGCTGTTTCTTAGCAAGACCAACAGGTCGAGGGAGATGAATCTTTGGATTCGAGACTTTCTGGTAAAGAAACACTGTGCGATGACCCAACCCACGAGGCAACTCGAACTCATCGGAACCAATGAGTTCCAATCCACATATCGAAGCTGTTTGATCTGCGATATGACATTCATCTTTGGAGGGGTTTGCCTTTGCAACAATCAAATAGCCATCTTCTTCAAGAAATGGAGTGGCATATTCAACAATGAGATTCATCTGTCCAACTGCGCGCGCAAGGACGATATCGAAAGCGTGGTGATGCGCGGTAGCATATGATTCGCAGCGATCGTGAACAGCCTCGACACCTTCTAATCCAAGTTCCTCTATAAATGCCTGAACGGCTTGAACCTTCTTGCCAACCGAGTCGAGTAACACACCATCACAGCCGGTGTAAACACAGAACGGAATACCAGGGAAGCCGGCGCCGGTACCAATATCCAAGAATCTTTCCGGTTCAATGGGCAGATCCCTGGTAAGGGCAAGGGAATCGACGATATGCAGAATCAAGGCATCGTGGATATCTTGAATCCTTGTGAGATTCATATACTCATTGACCTGATTGACCATGAGTAGATGCTTGATACACATTTCCGCTTCGTCCCTACTGACCTCAATATCAAGCTCTAAACAGTAGGAGATAAGCTCATTTACGAGGTTTGAAATTTGCTCCTCGGATTCACCGAGTGCATGTAGTTGAATCCTGCGAGACGTCTCTTGCGACATAGACACCATCCAATCAAAATGACTGAGGTTAGTGTATCAAGAAGTTCAGTCATAAGAAAAGGGCACCCGAAGGTGCCCTTTCGCAAGCAAATACCTTGAAGCTTATCGAAGCGTAATGACCACGCGACGCTCAGGTTCCACACCTTCGGAGTGAGTATCAATGCGATCGTCTTCACGAAGAGCGATGTGAACAAGACGGCGTTCATATGCCGACATAGGAGGAAGGTTAACCGAACGACCCTGAGAAACAGCACGAGAGACAGCGTTCTTTGCCATGCTCACAACCTTGTCGTGGCGTCGACTCTTGTAACCCTCAACGTCAATAGACACCGGATAACGGAATCCAAGCTTACGACTCACAAGCAGGGAGACAAGCGTCTGAAGAGATTCAAGCGTGCGACCATGGCGGCCAATCAGGACAGCTAAGTCGGGGGCAGTAATATCCAGAATGAGCTCACCCTCATCACCTTCGTACTCGTCAATGGAAGACCCTTCCGCATCGAAATGAGAAAGGATGGAGCGCACCACGGAAATGGCGACATCGGCAATGGTGTCGAGCTCTTCATCAGTTAAGGCGACGCCTTCTTTATAATGGACGGCAATCTCGGGATACTGGCCGACAATCTGCTCATCAGCAGACTCTACAGCCTCGTCGATAATCTCTTCAACAAGTTCGTCAGCCATGATCTTCTCCATAGTTTGGTACCTAAATAAGATTACAATCCGCTACGTGAGCTAGCGACATTAGCGGCTTTTATGGGGGCGCTTCCTGTGCTCGCGACGAACCACATCGACCTCGATGGGAGCGTTCACCATGCGCTCCTCCTCCTCGGCCTTGGCCTTCTCGATGACCTTCTGGGTGACGAAGATCTGCTGGATGACCTGCCATGCGGAGGAAACGTCATAGTACAACAGGACGCCGGCGGGAAGACCCCAGCCCATGAAGAGCATCATAACGGTCATGACGACCATCATCATCTTGGTGCTCTGCGCCTGGGCGCCCGTCTGGTTGCGCGTCATGTACAGCTGCGGGATGAACGTCAGCAGACCGAACAGGATCAGGGCGAGCAGGTACGGCAGAGCCTCGGCAAACCCACCAGCAAAGGCCTGGGAGGGAGACATGACGAGGTTGGGCAGGATGTTGAAAAAGGAGAAGCCCTGCTCAGCAGCACTGGGGAAGTAATGACCGAGGTCGCGCAGGAGGTTGAATAACGCGATCATGATCGGCATCTGGATGAGCAGGGGCAGGCACCCGCCAAAGGGGTTGAACTTGTTCTCAGAGTAGAACTTCTGCATCTCCTCTGCCTGCCGCTGGGGATCGTCCGCGTAGCGCTCTTGAATCTCCATGAGCTTAGGCTGCAGCACCTGCATACGAGCGGTCGATTTGGTCGACTTGAGCATCATGGGCGTCAAAGCGAGGCGAATAATCACCACCAAGATGATGATGGAAAGACCCCAGTCGCCCGCAAAGCCCTGTATGAGCTGAAGCGCCTGGAAGAGAATCTGAACAATCCAGTCCCACATACCAATAATCCTTACAGTAGGAACCAATACTTACGGCACGGGGTCATACCCGCCGGCATGAAACGGATGACAGCGCAAAATACGCCGCACACCCAGCCAACAGCCTTTGACCACGCCATATTTCTCTATTGCCTCAACAGCATACTGAGAACAGGTGGGGATGTATATACACGCATCGGGTAAAAGGGGCGAAATATACCGCTGGTACCCGCGAATCGCGGCAAGGCAAAAGCGCTTGAACATCCCCGTACTCCACATCCTGCTCAGTTGTTGTGGACAACGTGAGCCCGACGCAAAAGAGCGAGCAGAGCCAGCCGCATCTCCTCAGGAGAAGCGGTACGAGTGCGGGGCGTCGCGAAGAGGATAATCTCGTGGCCCTCGATGGGCAGCTCACAGGAACGCGCGGCTTCTCGCAGCACACGCTTGGAGCGGTTGCGGACCACGGCATTTCCCAACCTTTTGGCAGCAGCGAAGGCGACCCGAGCCGGATCGCCTTCGCTGACACAATCACATATAACCATGCGAATCAGAGGATGGTTGAGCCGCTTCCCCTGAGTAAACACCCGCTCAAAGTCCTGATGGGACTTGATGGTCTGCATGAGAGCTTAGTTGTCGCTCACCGTGAGACGCTTGCGGCCCTTAGCGCGACGACGGGCGAGAACGGCGCGACCGGCCTTGGTGGCCATACGGGCGCGGAAGCCGTGGGTCTTGGCGCGCTTGCGCTTGTTCGGCTGGTAAGTACGCTTCATGGTTAACATCCTCCTGGTGCGTTTCGACTACTCGAAAAATATACGCGTGAGCTAAGAGATTGTAGGGAATATGGTGCGGGAATGTCAATCTCGCAACCATGAAATACGCATACTTTTCGAAGGTGCGCGATCAAGGGCATTGGCGCCTCCCGTCACGAACCGTTTCTTTCATAACTTTTCATGCACTTATCAACAGGTTGTTAGCAGTATGTGGATAACTTTTCAGTTCTTTCCAACACTTTTCAACACAATGGGAAAACTTGTTGAAAAGTTTTGAAAGCTTCCAACGTGACCTGCTATCCTAGGTTCACGGCAAACGTAGAAAGAACGCACCATGTCAGAAGACTTCTACCCATTTGTGGATTCCGGCGATCCGGCTCCGGACAACACCCACCTCACGGGAGCAGCGCCAATACAGGAAGCCAACCGTAGCGGCGCCTCAACGGGGGCGACGGAGCGGTCGCAATCTGCATACACGACGCGAATCTCGGTGTACGACGACATGTTGTCCACACCGCGCGTCATCGTAGTCGAACAGGCGG
Organism: Collinsella sp.; assembly: GCF_052346665.1. Lineage (NCBI taxonomy): Bacteria > Bacillati > Actinomycetota > Coriobacteriia > Coriobacteriales > Coriobacteriaceae > Collinsella > Collinsella sp. The sequence goes on along the minus strand of NZ_DAWDUX010000026.1, from coordinate 283 downwards.
ATGTACGTACGTACCTGGAAGATGTGACCAACACCGTCCATCGCACCATGAAGGAACAGGGCGGTCACCTCTCGCTCATGATCATCCGCGAACTTGTGGAAAACTTCATACACGCGCAGTTCAGCGAGCCGGTCATTTCCATATTGGACAACGGCGACACGATTCGCTTTGCGGATCAGGGCCCCGGCATCGACGACAAGGAGCGCGCGTTTGAATTCGGCGTGACGAGTGCGGATCGATTTAAAAAGCGATACATCCGAGGAACCGGCGCGGGACTCCCCAT
>NZ_DAWDUX010000025.1:26955-34224 GCF_052346665.1 Collinsella sp. | reverse complement strand
TCGTCTTCACTCGGCCACCCGCGCGGCAAGGAGATATATTGCCAGAGTCGGAGGGGCGCGTGGGCGACTATCTTCGTCTCCACATTTTGCACATAACTGGCGGGAAACTTTGCTCCTATGTAAACTCGCCATGAGCGAGATCTATCCCCGCATCCAGCAGTTCGTCCCGCATTTCGATCGTCTGCGCTTCTGCATATACGCGTATGAGCGGTTCAGTTTGGGAAGGCCTTAGCAGGATCCACGATTCGTCATCGAACTCCAGCCGCAACCCATCCATATGACTCACGTGCACCGGAACTCGACCTGCCACCATCGGAGGGTTGAGTCCTGGTAAGACCGTACGGAGCATTTCGACAATCTCCGGGTCTATTCGAAGGTCGCGGCGAGCATAGTAATACCGCCCGAAATAGCTTTCCAGCTCGTCTACAAGCTCCGCAAGTGACTTCCCCGTCACCGCCATCGCCTCACAGAGAAGAAGGTTGACCAGAAGGCCATCGCGCTCCGGCATATGGTGGGCAATGCCCACACCTCCTGACTCTCCGCCCCCTAGCAACACGTCCCGTTTTTTCATCTCACTATATATATGCTTGAAACCAACGGGTTTTATGGAGAGCTTACATCCCAGCTCACGTGCAACCCTTCGCGTGAGAATCGACGACGTCGTGTTGAGCACCACGCGCCCGTTCCATCCTCGGTTGCGGCATAAGTGACCGAGAATGAGAGCTATGACCTTTTGCGAATTCACAAATCTGCCGTGTTCGTCCACCGCGCCAATGCGATCGCCATCCCCATCGTTGACAAGCCCCGCACATGCGCCACACGCGACAACCTCGCGCTCGCAGTCGTCAACCCAAGGCTCAATAGGCTCGGGATGGGTTCCATCGGTCTCTTCATCTGGCGAACCATGGATCTCGGTCACATCAGCCCCCATGGCACGCAGCAAATCGGCGAAGCAGCCACTTGCCGATCCGTACAACGGATCGTATACGACCCGTAACTGCGCCGCAGCGATTGCCTCGGTGTCCACCATTGCATACAGATGGTCTAAATAGCGCGTAAGAAAGTCCGTCTCGGCGATTGCCCCGCGGGCAAGCGTTGGATCGGAATCGATGATGCGCTGTAGTTCTTCGTAGAAATCGTCCGACCCCACACCACCATCCGCCATGCGCAGCTTGATTCCCTGATAGTCTGCGGGGCTATGCGAACCTGTCACCATCAAGCCGCCCACAGCGCGGTCATCCCGGGCGACTGTCCACGCCAACGCGGGCGTGGGAACGTGCCTATCGGAAACCTTGACCGCCAGACCGTGCGCCGCAAGGACCTTGCCTGCAAGGCGCGCAAACTCACGTGCACCAGGACGTGCATCGTACCCAACATACACCAGCGCACCAGCTGCGCGGCGTGCCCAAAGAGCACCCGCCGCATCTGCAACTCGCACCACGTTATCGTTGGTGAAATCACCATCAAGGCGCGCACGCCAGCCATCTGTTCCAAATCGTATTATTTCGCTCATGCGCGTATGCACCCCTTACGGTGATTATGTCATCGCGTCAATGCATTGTTCGGTATACCCCAACCAAGGCGCGCCAACCGCAGGCGGTGAAATCTAAGCAAAGTGTAAGGATGGGGCTCGCAAACTAACAATCGCCCGCGCTGGGAACACGTCCCAACGCGGGCGACCGTCGTCCGCTATCTCGCCTTACCCTTCTATGGTGATTCCCGACGATTCGAGATAGGCCAACCAGCGATTCATCGTGTCCTCGGAGAGCGCGTGCTCCATCAAACACGCTTCGGCATCGGCGCGCTCAAAGTCGACTCCGAGCTCGCCCGCGAGAAAGGCGCGCAACATGCGATGACGGCGCCAGACGGCGGAGCCAATCTCGCGCCCCTGAGATGTCAGACGCACTCTGCCATAGTGAGATTGCTCGACCATGCCCTGCGCTTTGAGCGCGGTGATCGCCTTGTTGACCGATGCCTTTGACACCTCAAGGCGCTGAGCGATGTCTACCGAACGAATACCACCCTCGACTTCTCCGCCGTTCTCTCCCTCGATTCGAACAATACACTCGAGATAGTCCTCGTTTGCCGTCGTCAGATGGGGCTCAGCTGTGAACTCGTCATGCTCCATGGCGTTTGTTCCCTTCTCTACCATTTCCGGCGGCAACGCATCGGCGCCGGACTCTGCCCGCTATGCGAAGCGGGCGACCAGATGCTTGAGGACCTCCACCATCTTCTCGAGCGAGAGGACGGGAATGAACTCATTCACGCCGTGGCAGCAATACGCTCCGGTCGACAAATTGGGACACGGCAGGCCGCGGAACGAAAGCTGTGCTCCGTCCGTACCGCCGCGGATGGGGATGACATTTGGGGTGACGCCGGCGTCCTCAAAAGCTTTTTTCGCCTGATCGATAAGCTCGGGGTAATCGGCCACGGCCTCTGCCATGTTGCGATACTGGTACTTGATCTCGACCTTCACGCGCTCGCGCCCCTGTTCCTCATTCACAAAGGCGGCGGCGGAAAGCAGATGGTCGATTTTCGCTTGGAATTTCTCGCCATCGTGATCTCGGATGATGTAACGCGCCGTCGCGTGCTCGACCGTCGCACTCACGCCTTCCAGGTAATAGAAGCCCTCGTAGCCCTCGGTATACTCCGGGCGTTGGGCTGCTGGCAGCAATCCATGGAAGCGGTGGAAGAGCTCGCCGGCATTCACCATGCGTCCTTTCGCGTCCCCGGGGTGAATGGAGAACCCTTGGAAGCTCACGGTAGCCTCTGCCGCGTTGAAGCATTCCCACTCAAGCTCACCAAGAGGACCGCCGTCAACGGTATACGCATAGGTGCACCCAAACCCGTCGATGTCGAGCAGCTCAGCGCCGTGTCCAATCTCCTCGTCGGGGCACAGGCAGACGCCGATGGCGGGATGAGGCGTCTCGGGGTGCGCGCACAACTCGGCGAAGAGTGCCATGATCTCGGCGACACCCGCTTTGTCGTCGGCGCCCAAGAGCGTCGTTCCGTCGGTGCAGACCAGGTCCTGTCCAACAAGGTCGTTCAAAGCGGGAAGCACACTGGGGGCGATGGAAACAGGAGCGCCGTCCACCACACCACACACTAGGTCACCGCCCTGGTACGTGAGCACATGCGGCTTGACGCCAAAACCAGGTGCCTGCTCCGTGGTATCGAGATGGGCAATCAGACCGAGGCGCGGACGCTCCTCGGAGCCCGAGCTTGCGGGAATCCAGGCGGTCACATACGCATGGTCCGTCACCGTCACGTCGCGGGCACCCATCCCGCGCAGCTCTTCCGCAACCATATGCGCCAAGTCAAACTGAATTTCCGTTGACGGGACGCGATCGCAATGCTCGTCTGCCGACTGGGTATCAACTTGCACGTACCGCAAGAACCTCTCGAGCACATCGGACATGGGGGCATTCCTTTCCTCGGCGCCATGTAGCGCAACGTGATACAAACGAAAAGCACCCCCAGCGTATGCCAGGGGTGCTTCTGAGTCAAAGGGTGTTGGCGTTAGGGCCGGCGACGTCGACGCCCCCAGCGTGGAACCATCGGCCACTACTCCGCCTCGTTCTCGCCATCAGACGTGGCCGACCCCAAGATGTCGCCCGCCGTGGAGGCGCCTGAAGTATCTTGTCCACTGGTCTGCGGACCCTGGGGGTTCTCACCCGCATCGACCCTCTCCATCATATCGGCGAGCTTGCTCTCGTAGACAAAGACGTAGCTCACACCGTTAACGTAGGTCGTATCATCGGCATACGAGGGGACGTTGGCGACGTACATGTCATTTTCGACGTCCATGCCCCGCATCGCGTTGGCAACGGAGATGATATCTTGGGGGCTTAACGTGGTCATGACGACCTCGGAGAGCGCCTCGACAATGCCCATCACCGTCGTTGCATCGAGCTCGTTGAGAATCTTCGAAGCAAGGGCGGCGAGCACCTGGCGCTGGTGGCGCATGCGCGTGTAATCGCCATCGGCATAGGTATAGCGGCAGCGCGCGTAGGTGAGTGCCGTGGCGCCGTCCATATGCTGATATCCCGTTTCGATCTTGATATCGAGATGCTCGGGATCATCGACCTCCTCGGTCGCGTTGAGGTCGATGCCGCCCACCGCATCGATAAGCTGTTCCATGCCCTCGAAGTTGATCTCGGCGTAGTGGGAGATCTTCTGCTCGCCACCAAAACACAGCTGATTGACCGCCTTCACAACGCCCTCCGGGCCGTCAACAGAGTGGGTGGCGTTGATCTTCATCGTCTCGCCGTTATAGACCACCATCGTGTCACGCGGGATGGAGATGAGCGTCGCCTGCTTCTCAGTGGGATCGACGCGGGCGAGGATAATCGAGTCGGAGCGGTACGTATCTTCGCCCGGGCGACCGTCAGTGCCGAGCAGCAGGATGTAAAACGGCTCACGAGCGACGTCGGAGTCGTTCAAAATCATCCGGATGCCCTCGCCGAGCACTCCGTTGCCGGAGAGGTTTCCCGTTACTCGAACGAACCAGGCGCCGACCCCAACCACGCCCACGAGCAGCACCGCCAACAGGCCGCCCAGCACGCCGCGCTTGACCATGCGGCCACGACGGCGCTGGCGGGCACGTTCGGAATACCGGCCAACGTTCTCACGGCTATAGATGCGGCTGCTCGCTCCGGTTGAGGGGCGACGTCCCTCCTGGATGGGCTTCTTACGACGGCTCATAGACACCTGCACTCAATTGTTAGTCATCAATGGGATCGGGAAGGGAGAGGCGTTCCACTGTGGCGCCCAGCCCGCGTAACTTGTCGACAAACCGCTCGTATCCGCGATCGATATGGTGGATAGCGGACACCTCCGTATAGCCCTCTGCGACAAGACCGGCAATGGCCAGGGCGGCACCGCCACGAAGATCGGGGGATGTAACCTGCGCGCCGGAGAAGCCCTTAACACCGTGGATCATGGCGTGATGCCCCTCGACACGAATGTCCGCGCCCATACGGACGAGCTCAGAGGCAAACATAAAGCGGTTCTCAAAGATGTTCTCGGTGATGATGGAGTTACCGTCGGCGAGCGCGGAAAGCACCATGACCTGAGCCTGCATGTCGGTGGGGAACCCGGGGAACGGCAAGGTTTGAATGTCAACAGGGGCAAATCGCTCGCAGCGTTGGACGCGCACGCCCTGCTCTATGCGCTCGATGCACACACCCATGCTCTCGAATTTCTTGAGGACCATCCCCAAGTGATGCGGATTGAAGCCGAGAACCTCGATTCCGGCGGGACCGGCGGCGAGCGCGCCGGCGACGATGAAGGTTCCGGCCTCGATGCGGTCACCCACCACGCGATGCGTCACGGGGCATAGCTCCTCGACGCCCTCGATGGTGACAACCGGGGTGCCGGCACCAATGATGCGGGCACCCATCTCGTTGAGCATGTTGGCGAGGTCTACGATTTCCGGTTCACGGGCGGCGTTGTCAATCACCGTCGTGCCCTTGGCTTTAACCGAGGCCATGATGAGGTTCTCCGTAGCGCCAACGCTGGCGAACTCAAGCGTGACGGACGTACCCTTAAGTCCGTTCGGTGCTGTAGCGTGGATGTAGCCGTGGTCGGTATCGAACGAAACGCCAAGCGCCTCGAGTCCGAGAATGTGCATGTCGATCTTGCGGGCGCCAAGGTTGCAGCCACCGGGCATGGCAATCTTGGCCTTACCGAATCTGCCGAGCAGGGGGCCCATCACGGCAGTCGACGCGCGCATCTTGGCAACCAAGTCATAGGGAGCCTCATATGAGTCGACCGCAGACGTGTCGATGCGCAGCGTATGCTCATCAAGCACATCGATCGTGGCGCCCATGCGCTTGAGCACCTTGCCCATCACATGAACATCGGAAATATTGGGGACATTCTCGAGCGTCGTGGCACCGGGCGCCAGCAACGTGGCGGCCATGAGCTTGAGCGCTGAGTTCTTGGCTCCCGAAACGACGACGCGGCCCTCAATTGCGTGCCCGCCCTCAACGCGGATGATATCCAAGCGCTTCCCTTTCAAAAAACATGCCCGGGTCGCCCCGGGCATGATGTCATAAACTGTGCGCGTCAAACGCGTCGCCACTGACCCTATTGGGATAGCAGCAGCTTGCACCATGCGATTTCATTATAGAGGTACGCACGGCGTGCATCATTCTCCGACATTTTCCCCAGCTCGTCTTCAAAACCGGCCATCTGGGCGGAGACTTCTTCGGCGTCGACCTTTTCGATATCAAGGGCGCGCTCAGCAAGCACGATGACCTCGTCATTCGCAACCTGGACATATCCATCGGTGACCGCGAAGACGCGATCGGTCACGCCCATCTGCGACTCGGAGACGCGAATCCGTCCGCCATCAATCGTGCAAATCTCGCTCGCATGGTGTGGCAAGATGCCGAACTCGCCGACAGTCGTGGGAACGGCCACGTAGGCAACCGGGCCCTCGAACACGCACTCCTCGGGGCAGACGATGCGCAACTGCATGGCCATGTCCTACGCCCCCATCTTGGCGGCGCGCTCGCGCACGTCGTCGATGGTGCCGGCGTAACGGAACGCCTGCTCGGGCAGATCGTCGCACTCGCCGTCGATGATGGCGGCAAAGGAGCGAACCGTGTCCTCGACGCGCACGTAGACGCCCGGGTTGCCGGTGAACTTCTCGGCGACGTGGAAGGACTGGGACAGGAACTGCTGGATCTTACGAGCGCGGTTCACCGTAAGGCGCTGCTCATCGGAGAGCTCGTCCATACCGAGAATGGCGATGATGTCCTGAAGGTCGGAGTACTCCTGCAAGATCTCCTGGACGCGCACGGCCACGCGGTAGTGCTCCTCGCCGACGATCGCGGGATCGAGCGCGTCGGAAGTGGAGGCCAGCGGATCGATTGCCGGGAACAGGCCCAGCGAGGAGATGGAGCGGGAGAGAACCGTCGTGGCGTCCAAGTGGGTGAACGTCGTGGCGGGCGCGGGGTCGGTCAGGTCGTCGGCGGGAACGTAGACGGCCTGAACCGAGGTGATGGAACCGGTCTTAGTGGAGGTGATGCGCTCCTGCAGGTCGCCCATCTCGGTAGCCAGGGTGGGCTGGTAACCGACGGCGGAGGGCATACGGCCAAGAAGCGCCGAGACCTCGGAACCGGCCTGGGAGAAACGGAAGATGTTGTCGATGAACAGCAGCACATCCTGACCGCGATCGCGGAAGTACTCAGCCTCGGTAAGGCCGGCCAGGCCGATGCGCAGACGGGCTCCCGGAGGCTCGTTCATCTGACCGTAGACCAG